>CANQJW010000001.1 GCA_947624345.1 uncultured Clostridia bacterium
GGAAGGCAAAACATTATATCATATTTTTCACTTTATTTTTTATTAAAAATGGGTCACATCTATTTACAACGCAGAAATATTATTAACAAATATGGTATGTATCTATTTACAAAACCTTATATGTTGTGGTATACTATAATAAATATGTATAATTTACATAAAATATAGGATAATTAAAGCATATAGAATAAGAGAAAGGGATGTTTTCATGGCAATGAGAAATAACTATGATAACGAGGCCATTACATCTTTAAAGGGAGCAGAACGTGTAAGAAAGCGTCCTGCCGTAATATTCGGTTCGGACGGACTTGAAGGCTGTAAGCACTCGGTCTTTGAGATTTTGTCTAACTCAATCGATGAGGCTAGAGACGGCAACGGTGACAAGATAATACTTACCAAATATAACGATAATGTTATCGAGGTCGAGGACTTCGGACGAGGTTGTCCTGTCGATTTTAATAAAAGCGAGAACTGCTATAACTGGGAGCTTGTATATTGTGAACTTTATGCAGGCGGAAAGTATAACAATAACTCAGGAGATAACTATGAGTTTTCTCTTGGTCTTAACGGCTTGGGAGCATGTGCTACTCAGTATGCATCTGAGTTTATGGATGTTGAGGTTCACAGGGACGGATATAAATATGATCTTCATTTTGAAAAAGGAGAGAATGTAGGGGGATTAAAAAAAGAGCCTACAACAAGAAAGAAGACTGGTACAAAAACTCGTTGGAGAGCAGACCTTGATGTCTTTACCGATATAAATATTGAGAACGAATACTTTGAGGACATACTGAAAAAGCAGGCGGTAGTTAACCCGAATGTAAAGTTTGTTCTTAGAACTCAGAATGAAAGAGGCTCATTCGATGAAAAGACTTATTTTTATAAAGATGGAATTTCCGATTATGTTTCTGAGATAGTAAAAGGTGAAAATCTGACCTCTATCCAGACCTGCTATGCAGACAGAAAGGGAAAGGACAGAGAGGACAAGGAAGAATATAAGGTCAAGCTGGGAGTTGCGTTTACATTTTCCAATAAGGTGAAGTTTTCAGAGTATTACCACAATTCAAGCTTCTTAGAGCATGGGGGCTCGCCTGAAAAGGCAGTAAGACAAGCATTCCGTTCACAGATAGACAGCTATTTGAAGCAGAACAATAAGTATACCAAAAACGAAAAGCCCATTACCTTTGAAGATGTTGAGGATTGTCTGGTATTGGTTTCGAGTTCTTTTTCAACTCAGACATCATATGAAAACCAGACCAAAAAGGCTATTACAAATAAGTTTATTTACGACTGTATGACCGAATTTCTAAAGCATCAGCTAGAGATATATTTTATTGAAAATCCCGATGAGGCTGCAAAAATTGCCGAGCAAGTACTAATAAATAAGCGAAGCAGAGAAAAGTCGGAGAAAACAAGGCTTAACTTAAAGAAAACGCTTTCACAGTCAATGGATCTTGCGAATATGGTAGAGAAGTTCGTTGACTGCCGTACTAAAGATGTCACAAGGCGTGAGCTTTATATAGTTGAGGGAGATTCGGCGCTCGGTGCTGTAAAGCTCGCAAGAGATGCTGAATTTCAGGCGGTTATTCCTGTAAGAGGTAAAATACTCAATTGTTTGAAGGCTGATTATGATAAGATATTCAAAAGCGAAATCATAACTGACCTTATAAAGATTTTAGGCTGTGGGGTTGAGGTAAAATCTAAGGCGAACAAAGAGATTTCTCTATTCAACCTTGAAGCTTTGAAGTTCAACAAGATTGTTATTTGTACCGATGCCGATGTTGACGGCTTTCAGATAAGAACGCTGATACTTACAATGCTTTATCGTCTCACACCTACACTTATTGATAAAGGTTATGTATATATTGCAGAGTCGCCTTTGTTTGAGATTACCACTAAGGATAAGACATACTTTGCATATGACGAAAGGGAAAAGGCAGATATTCTCTCTCAAATAGGCGATAAGAAATACACTCTCCAGCGCTCAAAAGGACTTGGTGAGAACGAGCCTGAGATGATGAACCTCACAACAATGAATCCTGCCACAAGAAGACTTATTCAGGTGCTTCCTCACGAGGAGACGGAGCATACCTCATTTATGTTTGATATGCTCTTAGGTGATAATCTTCAAGGCAGGAAGGAATTTATATCAGTAAACGGACACGATTATTTAGAGATGGCAGATATATCATAAAAGGTAAAAGGTGAAGCGAGAAAAATGCTTTTTAATGCACGTATTTAAGCCTTACGGCTTAAATACCGAAGAAAGGAGAGCCTTTGCCTTGCAGAGGCATGGTGATTTGAATAAATGGCTAGGAAAAAGAAACAAGAGGAAAAGAAAAAAGTTCCCGAAGTCACTGCTTATATCGAAGGAGCAGGTCAGGTTGTTGAGGAGAGGATAACGGAAACCCTCGAGAAAAACTATATGCCTTATGCTATGAGTGTTATAGTATCCCGTGCGTTCCCTGAGATTGATGGATTTAAGCCTTCTCACAGAAAGCTTCTTTATACAATGTATAAAATGGGACTGCTCACAGGAGCAAGAACTAAGTCTGCTAATGTAGTCGGTCAAACTATGAGACTTAATCCTCACGGCGACGCTGCTATTTATGAGACAATGGTAAGGCTTTCAAGGGGCAACGAAACCCTTTTGCATCCTTATGTGGATTCAAAGGGAAACTTCGGTAAGGCTTATTCAAAGAATATGGCGTATGCAGCTTCCCGTTATACAGAGGTGAAGCTTGATCCAATTTGCAACGAGCTTTTCCGAGACATCGACAAGGATACTATTGACTTTGTTCCTAACTATGATAATACAATGCAAGAGCCGACTCTTTTGCCAGCGACATTTCCTTCTATTCTGGTGAATGCGAATGTCGGAATAGGCGTTTCAATGGCGAGCTCTGTGTGTTCCTTTAATCTCTCTGAAATATGCGAGAGTACAATAGCCTTAATGAAAAACAAGGATTTCAATCTTTTAGAGACGTTAAAGGGTCCCGACTTTTCATCTGGAGCGTTTATGCTCTATGACGAGGACGAGCTCAAGAAGATTTATGAAACCGGCAGAGGCTCTGTTAAGGTTAGAGCAAAATACAACTATGATAAGAGCGACAACTGTATTGAAATAACAGAAATTCCTCCGACTACTACTATAGAAGCGATAATTGAAAAGATAGTCGCATTGATAAAGAGCGGAAAAATCCGTGAGATTCAGTATATTCGTGATGAAACTGACTTAAACGGACTTAGAATAACTATTGACCTTAAAAGAGCTACCGACCCTGATAAGCTTATGCAAAAGCTGTATAAGCTAACGCCATTACAGGACACCTATTCGGCAAACTTTAATGTGCTTGTCAATGGCTATCCTAGGGTTATGGGCGTTTATGAGATTTTAAGCGAGTGGATAAAATTCAGAACCGGCTGTGTAAAACGCAGGGTAGCTTTTGAGTTGAAGAAAAAGCAGGACAGGCTTCATCTTTTGAAAGGTCTTTCAAAGATTCTGCTTGATATTGACAAGGCTATAAAGATTATCCGTGAAACTAAGGAAGAGTCAGAGGTTGTTCCAAACCTTATGATTGGATTTTCAATTGACGAAATTCAGGCGGAATATGTTGCTGAAATCAAGCTCCGTCATCTCAATAAGGAGTATATCTTAAAGAGATTGCAGGATATTGAACAGCTTGAGGATGATATTGCTGATATGATTGATATTCTTGACAGCGAAAGACGTATCAAAAAGATTATAATTGACGAGCTTGGTGAGGTTTCTAAAAAATATGGAAAGCCGAGAAAAACTCAGTTTTATTATGCAGATGACGCCCAGGATTATATTGAAATCGAGGAAGTTCCCGACTATAAGTGTACCGTCTTCTTGTCGAAGAGTGGGTATTTCAAAAAGATTACACCTCAGTCGCTGAGAATGGCGAATACTCAGAAGCTAAAAGACGGAGATGTTATTTCTCAGGAGATTGAGATAACTAACAAATCTGAGCTTTTGTTCTTTACAGATAACGCAACCGTATATAAAACCAAAGCGTCACAGTTTGATGATACAAAGGCAAGTGCTTTAGGCGATTTTATTCCTGCGTCACTTGGTTTTGATGATGGTGAGAATGTAAGGTATATGGTAGCAACCACTGATTATAGCGGGTATATGATATTTGTATTTGAAAACGGAAAGGTTGCAAAAGTGCCACTCAACGCTTATGAAACCAAAACCAACAGAAAGAAGCTTGCGAATGCATACGGTGCAAAATCAAGACTTGTTGAAGCATTTCATATAACTGATGATGTCAATCTTATGCTTAAATCGTCTAACAGCAGAGTTGTTATTTTCAACACGGGTATGCTTTTGCCGAAGTCATCAAGAGACACGATAGGTGTTCAGGCTCAGACCCTGAAATCAAAGAACACGCTAGATAAAGCCTTTATTGTTGATGATGACACTCTTAAAACTTTGACAAAATACAAGACTAAGAATATACCAGTGGCAGGAAGCTTTGCAAAGGATATGGAAGATCCGGATCAGATGAAACTGACAATCTGACGCTAAATAGTTACAAAAATTCATAGATTGTTCTCCGTTCGGTTAATTTGTCGGACGGAGTTTTCTTTATGTCGCAAAATAATATCAATATTATTTCATATACTAATGACTATAAATCAGACGGTTAATGTATAGTATTTGCATAAATTACGACTTATTTTTGTGTAATTTTTGTTCTTTTTCGACAAGTAAAAATAAAAAATATCAATTATTACAGAATAGATACAAATTGTTTCATAATGTCTACAATTAGATTAAACTTGTTGACTTTAAGAAATAATGTTGCTATCATAGGTTACACGAGAAAGTATGTTTACGGAGGCTTTTATGGAAAATATTCAAAATCTCTGTATGGGATGTATGAATGAATTGGAGGAAAACGGAATCTGTAGTTATTGCAATTATAATCCGGATTCGCCGTATCTTCAATCATATCTACCGCCGAAGTCTATGCTTGATGATGATAGATATATAGTGGGAAAGGTTTTATCGTATAATGGTGAGGGTGCGTCGTATATAGGTTATGATACGGTGACTTCTTCTAAGGTCGTTATACACGAATATATGCCTGACACGCTCTGTTTGAGAACAAAGCAAAGTCCTAAGATCATGGTGAAAACCGGTTCTCTCAATAAGTATAAGACTTATATGTCGGAATATGCAGAGCTTAATAAATCATTATCCAGAATGAGAACTCTTTCGCATCTTGTTCCTGCAATTGATATGTTTGCTGAGAATAATACTATGTATGTAATTTCTAAGTATGTTGAGGGAATAACTCTCAAGAAGTTTTTGCAGGGGAACGGGGACAGGCTTAGTTGGGAACAAATCAAAAAGATTTTCCCTCCGATATTCACAACGCTTAGTCTTATTCACAATTCGGGAATAATTCATGGCGGAATTTGTCCCGATAATATTATTGTAACCCCAAAAGGTGAGTTGAAGCTTATAGGCTTCAGCATAAGCGCAACAAGAGTGGAGAATTCAGATTTATCGTCCGAACTTCACCCTGGATATGCCGCACCTGAACAATATAATTCTCTTGACTGGCTTGGAACGTGGACAGATGTTTATGCTATTGCAGCTGTGCTTTATAGAATGTTGACAGGCGTTTTGCCGCCTAATGCTTCTTCAAGAAGACAGGCTGACAATATCATTGACTTAAAACAGATGCATATAGATATTCCTCAGAATGTATCAAGAGTAATTATGCAGGCTTTGAGGGTAAATCCTGAAACAAGGATTCAGACAATAACCGAGCTTGTTACAAAGCTTTTTGAACAGCCTGAGTATGTTGTTGAGCATAAAAAGGGAGCAACTCAGACTATACATGTAGATACAGAGCATCTGAAAAACAGCTATATCGAAGATGAAGAAGATAATTACGAGGAAGAGAAATTAGAGAAGAAAAACTTAGCCCCTACGATTTTCGGTTCAGTGGTACTTACTCTGCTTGTAGGAGCAGGACTTTTCTTTCTTGTTCAGATGTTCACAGGAGGAAGCGATACAGGTTCATCAAATACAGATTCAGCTAATATAACCTCTGTTTCGGTTACTGCTCAGACAACTTCTTCTGACAGTATTGATGAAAGCTCAGATGCTTCAAGCGAAATAGATTATGGCACTGGTGCCATTATGCCTGATTTAAAGGGCTTAGAGTATGAAAATATAGTAGAGTCAATTCAAAGCGACTTTAATATTGTAATTAAAGAAAAGCAGAGCAAGAAGTACGATGCCGGCATTATCATAAAGCAGAGTATTCCTGCAAATGTTGAATATGACCCGAAAAGACAGAACACTTTAAAGCTTACTATATCAACAGGAAACGGAGAATCAGTCAGATATGATGATTCGTCATCATACACATACACTGATTTATCGTCAACGGTTTCATATAACGAAAAACCGTCTATCCCTGATTATACTGGATATACCGCTGAAAGCTATGGCGAGGTTTTAGCAGCGCTAGGTATAACATATAATTTTAATTATGTTGCAAGCGATAGTGTACCGTCAGGACATGTTATAGCTACAAGCACAGGTGTCGGACAGGAATTTGATACATCAACAGGAAATGTACTTACGGTCACAGTAGCACAGTAGTAAATATAAAGAAACTCAGATGATTCTGGAATTTATGAATCATCTGTTTTTAGTTTATTTTATAATAAAAAATTAAACTTATGTGAATGATTGTCCTATAAACTTGACTAAGCTGTTTTGCTGTGATAGTATATTTACTGGATTATAATTAACATTTTATTGGAGGCAAAATCAATATGGTGAAATCTATTGGTGTTTTAACAAGCGGAGGAGACGCTCCTGGAATGAACGCTGCGGTTAGAGCTGTTACAAGAGCGGCTCTTAACAAGGGGATAAAGGTATATGGAATCCGCAGGGGATATAACGGACTAATAAACGGCGATATTATTGAAATGAGTGCAAGAACTGTTTCTGGAATTATTCAAAGAGGCGGAACAGTATTATATACAGCACGCTGTCCTGAATTCAAAACTGAAGATGGCGTTTTAAGGGCTAAGGCGACCTGTGAAAAGCTTGGGCTCGACGGAATTGTTGTTATCGGAGGAGATGGCTCGTTCAGAGGAGCAGCAGATCTTTCAGCACATGGTATTCCATGCATAGGACTTCCTGGAACGATTGATAATGATATTGCCTGCACTGAGTATACAATAGGCTATGATACAGCTATGAACACAGCTATGGAGATGGTTGACAAGCTTAAGGATACTACTCAGTCACACGACAGATGCTCTGTTGTTGAGGTTATGGGAAGAAGAGCAGGTTATATTGCAGTTAATGTTGCAGCGGCAGTTGGTGCTGAATGTGCTATCACCCTTGAAGAGGGATACGATTTAGATGAAATCATCAAGAAAATTCTTGCTAACAAATCATCAGGAAAAACGCACTCGATTATTATAGTTTCCGAGGGAATAGGAAATTCTGACCAGATTGCAAAGGATATAGAGGAAAAGACAGGTATTGAGTCAAGAGCAACGATTTTAGGCCATGTTCAAAGAGGAGGTTCGCCAACTCTTCGTGATAGAATTGTTGCAACTGAAATGGGTTATTATGCTGTTGAGCTTCTGGAAAAAGGTATCGGTAACAGGGTAGTAGGCTTGAAGGATAACAAGGTTTATGATGTTGATATTCAAGATGCACTTACTATGACCAAGCCTTTTGACAGTAAGCTATATCAGATTCTTAACGATACAGCTTTTTAAGCGATTCAGCATTTTAATAAATATAATATAAAAAGCATACAGAGTAGGAAATCAGGCGTGAAGTGTCTAGCAGACGGGGAGTTGCTGCTTGAACGAAAAGCATCACGCTTGCGGTTTGGTTTCCGCATCCCGCTGAATGCATAACGAAGCTTTTCATGCTCCATTATGCAGAAAGCATATTTTGAATGGAGGTTTATTTATGGAAAGCTTTTTTAATTTATTTAAGGATTCAGCTGCAGAGCTGAAAAAGGTTAGTTGCCTGACTATAACTGGAGTATTCATTGCTATTTCAATGCTGATTGAATCTTTCACCATTGAAATACCCTATGGAAAGATAAACTTTGCATTTTTAGCAATTGCGGTGATTGGTCTTCTGTTTGGTCCGACGGTATCGTTTATTTCAGGCGGCTTGTGTGACATTGTCGGTTATATTGTTCATCCACAAGGAGGATTTTTCCCGATTTATATTCTAATTGCTATGTTTCAGGGCTTGATTTACGGAATATGTCTTTATAGAAAAAGTCCGTGGATGATGAAAAGAGCAGAGAAAAAGGCATCAAATTTAGCAATATACATATCAGCTGTTATTGCAAGGCTTTTAGATGTAGCTATTATAAATTTAATTCTCAATACAAAAGCAAATATGCATTATGGATTTATTCCGGAAACCGCTTTTTGGGAGGCTGTTACAGCACGCTTAATTAAAAATGCTGTAGAACTAGCAGCAGATATTCCGCTGTTGTTTGTAATGCTTCCGTTTGCGTTGTTGCTTTACAGGCGTGCGTTTTTGAGAAGTGCGGTTTAAATGAAAGGACAAAATTATGATTAATGTAGGATTTATCGGTGCGGGAAATATGGGCTTTGCCATAATGAAAGGCATAGCTGAAAGCGGTCTTTGTGAAAATGCGGATGCGTATGCTGCCTCACCGAGCATACAGCTCTCAGCATTTGATACCGATGTTGAAAAGCTAAAAAGATTGGAAAAGTATAATATTTCAGCGTGTTCTTCTGCAAGTGAATTAGCAGGGAAGTGTAAGTATATTTTTCTCAGCATAAAGCCTCAGCAGTTAGAAGAGGTTTTAGATGAAATAAAGGATAAAATAACAAGTGACAGTGTTATAGTTTCTATCTGTGCAGGGATAACAGGCGAATATATAAAGTTAAAGACTATCCCTGATGCAAAGGTTGTTCTTGTTATGCCAAATACGCCGCTTTTGCTGGGCGAGGGTGCTTCCGCTTTGGCGAGAGTTGAGCCTGTTTCTGATGAGGAGTTTGAGCTGGTCTGCCGAATTTTCTCTTCCTGTGGAGAGATAGCTGTTATTGATAAAGATAAGATGAAAGAAATCATCGCAATCAACGGATCATCTCCGGCATTTATATATCTTTACGCCAAGGCTTTTGTTGACTATGCTAAGTCTGTAGGAATAGATGAATCTGTCGCAAAGACGCTTTTTTCAAAGACTCTAATCGGTTCTGCAAAGATGATAACCGACAGCGGAAATACTATTAACGAGCTTATAAAGATGGTTTCCTCAAAGGGTGGAACTACATTAGCAGGACTTGAAAAGCTCAGAGAGGGAGATTTAGAGGGCACTGTAAAAAAAGCCTGCGAGGCTTGTACAAAAAGAGCTTATGAGCTTTCAAAATAAGTAATATAAGTTTGTCCAAAAGCATATAATCAACTATCAAAGTTAAAAACGGAGGTTGATTAAATGACAGAGCGGACTTCAAAGCCAAATGTTATATTTAGAATAATGCTTCTTATGATTTTAGGAGTGCTGATAGGAACATTGGCTTTTTCTTTTATCAAGACAAGCACTCTCAGCGATTTGAATTTAGTGGAGAACGATTATTTATCAATAAGAGAAAACGGTAGATATATAGATATTCTATACGGTTCGCTTTTGAACTCGTCAATGCTGATAATCGTGCTGTTTTTGCTGGGGTTTTGTGCAATAGCTCAGCCTGTCGCTATTTTGGTTCCTGTTTATAAGGGAATGGGCTTTGGGATTACAATTGCACAGATATATTCAGAAAACGGATTTAACGGATTTTTTACAGCTTTTCTTCTTATTCTGCCTTGTGCATTGGTTTCGTCATATGCACTATTTATCGCTGTTCGTGAGTCGTTACGCCTTTCAAATCGCTTTTTTTCGCAGGCGTTTTTAAACAGGCGATGTGATACTGAAAGCTTAAATGATTATGTTAAGCTTTATGCCGTGAAGTTTCTGGTGCTGGAGGCGGTTACTGCTGTGTCTGCCGCAGTTGACTGTCTTGGATCTTTGGTGTATAATATGATAAAATAACTTAGTTTTGGAAGTGTGTAGCGTGAAAAATACTTTTCACGCGCGTTTTTGAGCCAATGGCTCGTAAAACCGCACAAAGGTATGGTGATTTAAAATGGGTCTTTTTAGTAACTACGAAAATGCAGGGCCGGGTATTCCAAAAGCTCCTCAGGAGAAAACTGATTTCTTTAAATTTTTTGAAATATACGGACGGCGTTTCTGGAAGCTGATGGAAATAAATCTTATGTATTTTATTTTCTATCTTCCACTGTTATTGGGAATGACTATATTGTTTAAAGAGACAATTAGTGTAAATATCAAGGCTGTGGGAATAGGCGCTCTAAGCATTATTTTTATTTTAACTATCGGACCTGCTACTGCGGGCTTTACAAAGGTTATAAGAAATTACTCTCAGGAGAGGAATGCATTTGTCCTAACCGATTTCATCAGCACATTCAAGAAATGCTATAAGCAGTCTTTTATAATGGGGATAATAGACATTATCTTTTCGGTAGGCTTTGTGGTATCAATTGTTTCATACAGTGAATGGGCTAGTAAAAACTCAGTTATGTATATTCCGTTTATCATTTGTCTTAGCTGTATGCTGATGTTTATAATGATGCACTTTTATATTTATTTGCTTATTGTTTCAACAAACCTGACATTATTTCAAATCATAAAAAACTCATTCCTGTTGGTTGGAATAAGCGTTAAAAGATGCTTGATAAACATAATTATTATCGGAATTTTAGTATTTCTTATTTTGTTCTTCTATCCGTATTCGGTATTTGTTATCCCGTTTTTGCCGCTGAGCTTTGTCTGCTTTTTGATATGCTTTAATTGCTATCCGTTCATTAGAAAATATGTAATTCAGCCATATTATAAGGCAAGAGGTGAGGAAAGCCCCGAGTTTGATTATCTGAAAGATAACGGCGAGACTGTCTTTGAAGATAAAGGAGGAACGGAAGCCCCAATAAAGAAACAGAGAAGACGGAACATAAAGTAAATATTAACATAGATAAAAATTGAGCCGCACACTAAATGCAGTGTACGGCTTTTAATTTTCAGAAAGATATTTTAAATTATAAAAACTCTCTGATATCAGCTGTAAGCTTTTCTTCAAGATGAATCAAACGCTTGGTGATATCTTTTGAATTTTCATCTGCGGCCTCATATTGATTAAGATAACGGTTAAGTGACTTTACACCCATATTACAGCCGTCTGTTATCAGATCTGCAATGGTAGAATCTGATTTATCAGCCGCAAGCTTTGCGTTAGTTTTTATCCAGGACATACCTTTAGCCATAGGATTTGGATTTTTGCCTTCGTCTTCGAATCTGTCAAGTCTTGTTTGGATTTCTTCTTTTAAAGCTTTGTGTTCTGATTTGCAATTTGACAGGCATGTTCTGAAATAATCGCTTTTTACATAATCCATAACATCATCAATTGACGCAACGCCCATTTTAATTCCTGCATCACATTCTCTGAGCAATTTTATAGTATCTTGTTCAATCATAATAAATATCTCCTTTGAGTTTTGTATATAATATACCCAATTTTAAGAATAATATTAAAAACGGCAAACCCTATATCAAAAAGGGAATGCCGTTTGTTGTTTTACATATGAAATTTATCCGTTTCTGCCCTCCATCCAGAATGTTGCCTCCATATCGGCAATGTTAAGAGCAAGTGCCAATGGGAACATATCGAGAGCGTTGCCGACAGTGTTTTTGTTTTCCTCACCCGAAAAGCCCATATGATAGCGGATTGCAAAGGCTTCATCTCGTGAGAGCTTCATGAATGAACTTATAATATAAACGGATTTTTCACCGTGACCATAGGGAAGCTTATCATCATACTGATAAAACGGAACCTTTATCCATTGTCCATTATCATCTTTTGTATTCCGCATACTGATTTTGTATACATTTGTTTTACATATATCGTGCAGCAGAGCAACTACTGCAATCGAATCGTCTTTAAATTCAAGTCCGAATTCATTCTTTACCTTTTCACGATTCAGATAATCTCTTAAGCATTTATATACATTCAGGCTATGCTCTGCTAATCCACCTTCATAAGCTCCGTGAAACCTTGTAGAGGCAGGAGCTGTAAAAAAGTCGGATTTTTTTTCATCTGTCAGATAGTCCAAAAGCACTTTTGAACCCTCTCTCGTAATATTTTCATTATAAATTTTTATAAATTCCTCTTTTACTGTCATTAGACAATTCATCTTCTTTCATGAACAAAATTATGTCTTGGTAAAAGTATATCACAAAACAGAAATAAAATAAAGACCTTTTTTACTTGATTTATATAAGAAAATGTGATATTATACTAAATATAATTATATGCTATTATAAAAAGAGATAACTTTATATAAACAGATAACGATTGGAGACTTATTTATGTGCGGAATAGTTGGTTATGTCGGACAAAAGGAATGTACAAAAATATTGCTGGATTCGTTGTCGAAGCTTGAATACAGAGGTTATGATTCTGCCGGTGTGGCAGTTGTTCAAAACGGCGAGCTTGTAACAAAGAAAAATAAGGGCCGTCTTTCGGGACTGGAAGAAAAATTGAATAAAGAGGGCTGGCTTAAAGGAACCTGCGGTATAGGACATACACGTTGGGCAACTCACGGAGAGCCGTCGGATATCAATTCTCACCCTCACGGCAACGCAAATATAACGATTGTTCATAATGGGATTATTGAAAATTACAAGAAAATAAAGGACTTCTTGGAGAGCAAGGGATATGTCTTTGCGAGTCAGACAGATACAGAGACTGTTGCTAAGCTATTGGATTATTATTATAACGGAGATCCCAAAGAGACAATAGCAAAAGTCGTAGCAGAGATCGAGGGTTCTTACGCTTTGGGAATACTGTTCAAGGATTTTCCTAATGAGATTTATGCGGTTAGAAAGGATTCACCTTTAATTGTCGGTGTAGGCGAGGGCGAAAGCTTTATTGCATCTGATGTTCCAGCGATAATCAAGTATACGAAAAATTATTATCTGCTTGATGAGAATGAAATTGCAGTTTTGAAGTCTGATGACATTCAGTTCTACGATATTCACGGAATTAGTGTTAAGAAAGAGCTTCTAACAGCTAACTGGGATATGGAAGCTGCTGAAAAGAGTGGATATGAGCATTTTATGCTTAAGGAGATCCACGAGCAACCGAATGCCATTAAAATGACAATCTCGCCGAGAATTGTTGACGGAATGCCTAATTTTTCTGAATCGGGAATTACCAAGGATTTTCTCAGCAGTTTTGAGAAAATATTTATCGTTGCCTGCGGAACAGCAATGTATGCAGGAACAGTCGGCAAATATGTCATTGAAAGACTTACAAGAATACCTGTTACGGTTGATGTCGCTTCTGAGTTCAGATACAGAAATCCAATTCTGACGGAAAGGGATTTAGTAATTTTGGTATCTCAGTCGGGCGAAACGGCTGATACTCTTGCATCACTAAGGCTTGCTAAAAAAATCGGTGCAGCAACAATGTCTATTGTTAATGTAAAAGGCTCGTCTATAGCAAGAGAATCTGATTATGTAATCTATTCACACGCAGGACCTGAAATTTCAGTTGCGTCTACAAAGGCATATATGGTGCAGATAGCAGTATTTTATCTGCTTGCATTTGAGCTTGCGTATTCAAAAGGAATAATAACCGAAGATGAGTGCAGACGACTTGTATCTGTTCTTCAATCTACACCAGATAAAATCGAAGAGGTCTTAAAAGATAAGGACGGAGTATCGTACATTGCATCACAGCTTATGGGCGCAGATAATCTTTTCTATATAGGAAGAGGACTTGACTATGCGCTGAGTATGGAGGGTTCCTTAAAGCTTAAGGAGATTTCCTATATTCATTCCGAGGCATATGCCGCAGGAGAGCTCAAGCACGGACCTATTTCGCTTATAAACAATGGGATGCCTGTAATAGCGGTTGCTACTCAGAGAGAGTTGTTTGATAAAACGGTAAGCAATGTTAAAGAGGTCAAGGCTAGGGGAGCAAAGGTTATTCTTGTAACACATTCTTCTATGAGTGTTGATGAAGATGTGGCAGATTTTATAATAGAATTACCTACCATTGACGATATGCTTATGCCGATGATTGCGGCAGTACCGCTTCAGCTAATTGCTTATTACACATCTGTTTTAAAGGGCAATGATGTTGACAAGCCAAGAAACTTAGCTAAATCAGTTACGGTAGAATAAATTTCAGGGCAGCTTTTCTGGCTGCCCGTTGTATTTAAATTTCGGAGGACTTATGAAAAACTATAAAGCATTTATTTTTGATTTTGATTTAACTTTGGCAGACAGCACTAAAGGAATCTTTATTTGCTATAAAAAGTGTCTGGAGCATTTTGGATACAGAATTCCCGATAATGATGAAATTTTTTCAACGATAGGACATACTATTCAGGATTCACTAGGTATACTTATCGGAGAAAAGCCGGAGAATGTTGAAGAAATGAGAAGGTATTATGTTAGTCTTGCCGACGAGTATATGGTGAAGAATACAGAGTTTTATCCGAATGTTCTTGCTGTTCTTCAGGTGTTAAAGCAGGCTGGAAAAAAGGTGGGCATTGTCTCGACAAAATTCAGATACAGAATAATGCAAAGCTTTGAGCTTGCAGGTTCTTTTCCGGTCGATGAGATAGTAGGCGGCGAGGATGTGAAAACTCACAAGCCTGATGCTGAGGGACTTCTTATTATGCTGGACAGGCTTGGCGTGTCAAAGGGTGATACACTTTATATAGGCGATAGCTTTATTGATGCTGAAACTGCGAAAAATACAGGTGTTGATTTTGCAGGAGTGCTTACCGGCTCAACAACGAGGAAAAGCTTTTCTAAGTATCCTAATGTGATTGTTAAAGACAGTATTTTAGAAATAATCACAAGCCTGACGGATAATTGTTGAGAACACTTCAAAATGTTAATATAATATTAAATGTACTTGCTTAATAATACATAGATATGTTATAATATTTATATTGTTTGGTAAGATTTATTATATTTTTATAATTATAAATTGTTTCTCAGGTGATTATTATGATTAAAAGTATGACTGGCTTTGGCCGCGAGCAGGGAATTATTGACGGCTATGAAATTTTAGTTGAAATCCGCTCAGTAAACCACAGGTATTTTGAATTTAATTCAAGGATTCCTAGAGGCTTTAGCTATCTTGATGAAAAGCTTAAGTCCTTTATTGGAGAAAAAGTTTCGAGAGGTAAGGTTGAGGCAACAGTTACTATTTCAAAAACTGAGGGTGCAGAGGCTGAAATTGAGGTTGTCAAGGATATTGCAAGCGGATATGTTAATGCTCTCAGAAAGGCTAATGAGACATTATGTCTTAAAGATGATCTGTCCTTGTCGAACATTACAAGATTTCCCGATGTGTTTAAGATTCAAAAGATTCAAGACGACGAAGAAGTTGTCTGGAACGCTGTAAGACAAATGTGTTCAGTTGCTTTGGATAAGTTTATAGATATGCGTGAAGTTGAAGGAAGAAAAATGTATGAGGACATTTCTTCAAGACTGGATTTCATTGAGGAGAGAACTGATGAAATAGAAAAGATTCTTCCTCAAATAAGCGAAAATTATAAGAACAGACTATATTCGAAGATAAAAGAAACCCTCGGGGATAGAGATATCGACGAGCAGAGGGTTTTAACAGAAGTTGCAATATTCTCAGATAAAATAGCTGTTGACGAGGAAACTGTAAGACTACATAGTCATATTTCTCAGTTCAGGGAGCTTATTGATTGCTGTGAGCCGGTGGGAAGAAAGCTTGACTTTCTTGTTCAGGAGCTTAATCGTGAGGCAAATACCATAGGCTCAAAGGCTCAGGACTTATCTGTCACAAAAACTGTTGTTGATTTGAAGTCGGAAATAGAAAAGATAAGAGAGCAAATTCAAAATATAGAATAGAGATAAATAGAGGGAAAACTTATGAATTTAATCAATATAGGCTTTGGAAATATGATATCAATGTCAAGGCTTATTGCAATTGTCAGTCCTGAATCGGCACCTATAAAGAGGTTGATAACTGACGCAAGAGCAAAGGGAACTCTGATAGATGCTACTTACGGAAGAAAAACAAGAGCTGTAATTGTAATGGACAGCGATCATATCGTTTTGACTGCTATTCACCCGGAAACGGTTGCAGGGCGTGTTGACTGTAACGGCGACGTTGCATCCGGTGCTTCCATTGCAGAGTATGATTAATGTGAATAGTTTGTGCAGCGGCAGGTCGTATTTAAATCAAAATAAAATTGGTAAAAGGAGAACTGCTCTTTAAGGAGTATAGTTATAAATAATATGAATAGAGGAAAGCTTTATGTTGTATCCGCCCCATCAGGCTGCGGAAAGGGAACTATTCTTGCAGAGATTTTGAAAAATAATCAGAATTTATTTTATTCTGTTTCAGCTACAACCAGAAGCCCTAGAGAAGGCGAGATTGACGGCGTAGATTATTATTTTATAGCGAAAGAAGAATTTGAGCGTGAAATAGAAAATAGCGGCATGCTTGAATACGCAGAGTTTTGTGGAAACTTCTACGGAACGCCAAAGAAAAAGGTTATTGATAAGCTGGAGCAAGGTATAGATGTTATACTTGAAATAGAAACCATTGGTGCAATGAAGATTAAAAAGGCTATGAATGATGCAATCTTAATTTTCATTTTACCGCCGTCCGTTTCTGAGCTCAGACGACGCTTAAACAAGCGTGGAACAGAAGAACATGAGATTATAGAAAAGCGATTGAAAGAGGCAGCAGACGAAATAAAAAGAGCTTGCGATTATGACTATATTATGATGAATGATGAATTGGGCAAGGCAATAGAGGATTTTGAGGCGATATTAACTGCTTCAAAGCTAACTAATGAAAATAATAAAAATATGATAGAAGAGGTGCTTAAAAATGCTTAGACCAGCAGTATCACAGATATTGAAAAACAATGAGAGTTACTATTCACTTGTATTAGCAGTTGCTAAAAGGGCAAGACAGCTTTCAGAAGATACCATCAACGGAAAGATTACACTAGATGAAAAGCCGGTAAACAGAGCTATAAAAGAGTTTGCAAGAGGTGAGTATAAAATCATCGAGGATCCGAGTCTGGGACATTAAATTTTATGAGGTGAGAAATGTGCTTGGTAAATATCTGGTTGCAAAGGTAGCTATTAGCAGTGCAGCATATAGCTTTGATACCGAATACAGCTATGCTGTTCCGAGTACATTTTCTGATACGGCAAAGCCGGGGTGCAGAGTTATTGTTCCATTTGGTAAGGGAAATCGCCGTAGAATCGGGTTTATAACTCGTCTTTATGAAAGAGACAGCTATAATCCGGACTTGAAGCTTATGCACAGTGTTATTGACAAAGAGCCTTTAATTTCCGAGGAAATGCTAAAAATTATTTTCTGGCTGAAGGAAAATACATTTTGCACTCTATTTGAAGCCTATAAATGTGTTGTTCCTGCTGGATTCGACTACAATATAGTCAAAAAGTACAGTCTGGTCAACGCTCAGATAGATGTTCCTTTAACAGAAGAGGAGCAAAATCTTGTTAACGCTCTGTTATCTTCGAAAACTGAAAAGGAATTTGATCAAATACTTTCTCAGCAGACTGAGAGCAAATCCAAACAGAGTATAATAAATTCTCTTTTAGACAAGGGAGTTTTGGAGGAGCTTGACAGTATTAAAAGACGCATAGGCGATGAAACTATAAAGATGGTTAGACTTACACCCGAATATCTATCAGGTGAGTTAGCTATTGATTTAACCCCCAAGCAAAATCTTGTTGTCAATCTATTACAGGAATGTGAATGTGCGTCAGTAAAGGAAATATGCTATCTTGTTAATGTCACATCTACAATAATAAAAAGGCTTACTCAAAAGGGTGTTTTATCTTGTTATGATTATGAGGTTTTAAGACCTGTAAAGTCCTTGAAAGTTGATAGCAAGTCACTAGATGATATTGTTTTGTCACATAGTCAGAAAAAAGCCTATAACGGAATAAAGGATATAATTGACAGTAATAAGCCGTCGGGTGCGTTGCTATATGGTGTTACGGGAAGCGGAAAGACAAGCGTTTTTTTAAAGCTTATTGAGCATACTATTAAGGCTGACAAAACAGCGATAATGCTTGTTCCTGAAATTTCTCTGACGCCTCAGATGGTAGGGCAGTTTAAAAGCTATTTTGGAGATATTGTTGCTGTAATTCATTCAAGCCTGTCTCTCGGTCAGAGAGTTGATGAGTTTAAAAGGATAAAAAGCGGAAAAGCTAAGATTGTAATTGGCACACGAAGTGCTGTTTTTGCTCCGCTTAAAGATATAGGTTTGATAATTATGGACGAGGAAGGCGAGCATACCTATAAATCTGAATCTGCCCCCAGATACCACGCAAGGGACGTCGCTATCCAGAGATGCGGATATAATAACTGCACCTTGCTTATGGCATCTGCAACTCCATCGCTTGAGAGCTATTATTTCGCCAAAAGCGGACGCTATCATCTTTTTGAGCTTGAAGAAAGATACTCAAACTCTGAGCTTCCAAAGGTAGTAGTTGTTGATTTACAACTGGAAGAAGAGGACGGAAACGACAGCCTTTTCAGCAGGGAGCTTATAAAGGGCATTAAAGAGCGTTTGGAGAAAAACGAGCAGAGTATTCTGCTTTTAAACAGGCGGGGATTCAACACAAATGTCACCTGCTTAGACTGTAAAAAGCCCATTGAGTGTCCTAACTGTAATATTCCGCTTACATATCATAAAAAGAATAATCGACTTATGTGTCACTACTGCGGATATTCTATGGGGTATAATAATGAGTGTCCTGACTGTCACGGAAATCATATGAAAATGACAGGTGTAGGAACCCAAAGAGTAGAGGATGAAGTGCAAAGGCTTTTTCCTGATGCTCGAGTTCTCAGAATGGATGCAGATACAACCTATTCAAGATTTGCCTATGAAAATAACTTCAAAGCTTTCGGCGAGGGAAAATACGACATAATGCTTGGGACTCAGATGATAGCAAAAGGTCTTGATTTTCCGAATGTAACCCTTGTTGGTGTTTTATCGCTGGATAAAGCCTTGTTTGCAGGAAATTTCAACAGCTATGAGAAAACCTTTTCGCTTCTGACTCAGGTAGTCGGAAGATCGGGAAGAGGTAAAAAGCAGGGTATAGCTTTTATACAGACATATGTTCCTGAGCATTATGTTCTGGAGCTTGCTTCAAGGCAGGATTACAAGGAGTTTTATGCACAGGAAATCGCTTTGAGAAAAGCGCTAGTTTACCCTCCTTTTTGCGATATATGTGTTGTCGGTATCAATTCGCAAATAGACATTCAGGCACAAAAGGCATCACTTGTATTTATAGATATTTTGAAGAATAATATAAATAATCTGTCGTTTAAATTTCCTCTTAGGGTATTGGGGCCATCTCAGTTCTCGGTTGGAAAAATAAATAACAGATACCGATACAGAATAATAATAAAATGTAAGAATGAAAAGCATTTCAGAGAGCTAATTAGCACTTCACTAAAAGATGCAATGAAGCATAAAGCTTTTGCCAATGTGAGGATTTATGCTGACATAAACGGAGATATCGGAGTTTGATTTTGGGAATATATTTAAAGATGAAGAAAGGATAAATGGTAATAAATAATGGCGTTAAGAACTATATTAAATAAAAGAGATGAAGCATTATCAAAGGTCTGCAGACCGGTTGAAAAATTTGATGAAAAGCTGTGGATTTTACTTGATGATATGATAGAAACTCTTAAAAAGGCTGACGGTGCAGGACTTGCAGCACCACAGGTTGGAATACTAAGAAGAGCGGTTATTATAGATGTCGGAGAGGGACTTTATGAACTTATCAACCCTGAGATTATTGAAAAATCAGGATCTCAGCGTGATGTAGAGGGTTGTTTGTCCTGTCCAGGAGAATGGGGTTATGTGACAAGAGCTCAAAAAGTAAAGTTTAAGGCTCAGGATCGAAACGGCAACTGGTATGAAAAAGAGGTTGAGGGTCTTTTCGCAAGATGTGTTCAGCACGAATGTGACCACTTAGAAGGAAAGCTATTCGTCAGCCTTGTTGAAGAATTTGTTGATGTAGAGGAAGAAAAATTATAATGAATATAGTTTTTATGGGAACGCCTGATTTTGCAATTCCTACTTTCAAGGCGCTTATAGATTCGGAGCATTCGGTTTCGGCAGTTTTTACTCAAACTGATAAGCCGAAGGGAAGAGGCCATAAGCTGAGACCTCCTCCGGTAAAGGTTTTAGCTGAGGAAAACGACATAGCTGTATACCAGCCTGAAAGCCTAAAAAAGAATGCTGATGAATATATCAGAATAATAAAAGACATAAATCCTGATATAATAGTTGTAGCAGCGTATGGGAAAATACTTCCTAAGGAAGTTTTGGATATTCCAAGGTTTGGTTGTATAAACATTCACGGTTCTTTGCTCCCTAAATACAGAGGTGCTGCGCCTATTCAGTGGTCAGTTTTGAACGGAGACGAAGAGACCGGCATAACGACTATGCTTATGAATGAGGGGCTTGATACAGGGGATATCCTGCTTACTGAAAAAACCATAATCGGCAAAAATGAGACAGCTTCCGAGTTGTTTGACAGATTGTCAGTTATGGGTGCAGAGCTTCTTATGAAAACTATTGACGCTCTTCAAAAGGGAGAAGTTATACCTACAAAGCAGGACGATTCTAAAGCAACCTATGCTCAGATGCTTTCAAAGGATTTATCAAATATAGATTTCAACAGACCTGTGCGTGAAGTTCATAAAAAAATTTGCGGGTTGTCCGATTGGCCTTGTGCAGTAACATCAATTAACGGAAAACGCTTGAAGGTTTATCGTTCGGAGGTTGTATCTAATGAAAATCCTGACGCTGTTCCCGGTGAGATTATAAATGAAAAGAATTTTACTATTGCTTGTATTGATGGAAGTATAAGGCTTGTTGAGGTTCAGGCAGAGGGTTCAAAGCGAATGAAATCTGAGGATTATTTAAGGGGAAAGCCCATTTCAAGAGGTACAATTCTAAAGTAATATTAAATGGAGGCAAATATGTTTTTTTATTATTATGACTGGACAATTCTTATTTTAATTCCGCCGCTTTTGCTGTCGCTATATGCACAGTTTAAAGTGAACTCAACATACAAAAGATTTTCAGAGGTAAGCAATGCAAGAGGATTGACCGGCAGAGATGTTGCAAGGCGTATTTTAGACGCTAACGGTTTATACGATGTTAAGATCGAGCATATCAGAGGAAATCTTACCGATCACTATGACCCTAAATCGAACACGGTACGGCTTTCTGATAGTGTTGACAACAGTACATCAGTTGCCGCTATCGGCGTTGCGGCTCATGAATGCGGTCATGCTGTTCAGCACGCTGAGGGTTATGCTCCGGTAAAGCTGAGAACAGCTATGGTTCCGATAACGAATTTCAGTTCAAGAACAGCTATACTTTTTATCATTGTAGGACTTATTATTTCTAATATGTACAAGGTAACTCAGGGGAATAATATAGGAATTACTATTGCGGTTATAGGAATCTGCCTGTTTGCGGTTGCAACGATATTTCAGCTTGTTACGCTTCCTGTTGAGTTCAATGCAAGCTCAAGAGCACTTAAAACTTTAGAGAGCGATATGATTTTGTACGATGATGAAATTCCAATGGCAAGAAAGGTATTATCCGCCGCTGCATTGACTTATGTGGCTGCTTTGATTTCATCAATTGCAAGCCTTTTGAGAATTGTTCTTATTGTATTCAGCGGAAACAGGAGACGCTGATGTGTGATGCAAGAAAATTCACCAGAGATTTGCTGATAACCTTTTTTGATAATTCTTCATATTCAAATATATTACTCGATAATGCTCTTTTAAAAAGCGATTTGTCTAAACAGGACAAAAGATTTGCCGCAAATTTATTCTATGGTGTAATTGAACGCAGAATAACTCTTGACGCAGTTATAAATAAATTTTCAAAAAGACCTGTTGAGAAATTATCAAGCGATATTCTGCAAATTTTAAGAATGGCGGTTTATCAGCTCCTATATATGGATTCAGTCCCCGACAGAGCGGCTGTTTATGAAAGCGTTAAGCTTGCAAAGACAAAGAAAAATCCTGCACTTGGCGGTTATGTAAACGGTGTGCTTAGAGCGTTTTTAAGAGACGGAAAACAGATACCGGAATTTAATGATAAGATAAGCAATTTATCTGTAAAATTTTCCTGTCCTGAATGGCTTATAGAAAAGTGGATAAGCGAATACGGCGAGGATTTAGCACTTGAGATGCTTGAAAGTTCTTTAGGTGCTCCGCCTGTTACAGCAAGACTGAACACTTTAAAAAAGCCTGCTGATGAGATAATAAATGAGATTTCAGAGTCAGGCATTGAGGTGAATCTTAGATGCGAAGCGAAAAATTGCGTTGAGCTTATTGGAGTCAGAGATATTAGTCGTCTGGGTCTTTACAAAAAGGGAATGTTCCATATACAGGATATATCAAGCCAGCTTTGCTGTGAGGTTTTAGACCCAAAGCTTGATGAAACTATTTTAGATGTTTGTTCAGCACCCGGAGGAAAAGCCTTTACTATCGCTGAAATTATGAATAATCATGGCAGGGTGATTGCCTGTGATTTATATGAACAGCGTGTAAAACTTATTAAAAACGGTGCCAAGCATTTAGGTATTGATATAATTGATTCAAGGGTGAATGACGCTTCAGTATTTTCAGATGAAATAGGACTTGCAGACAAGGTTTTGTGTGATGTTCCTTGCTCAGGTCTGGGAGTTATAAGACGAAAGCCCGAGATAAAGTATAAAAATCCTGATGATTTTGAAAACCTTAAGGTTATACAGAGAAAAATTCTGGATACTTCATCAAAGTATCTGAAAAATGGTGGGATTTTGGTTTATTCAACCTGTACTTTGTCAAGAGCAGAGAATGATGATATCATAGACTGGTTTTTGGAAAATCACCCTGAATTTGAAAAGGGCAGCATAAGTGGAATCCCAAATATTAAAGACGGGGAGCATAAGGTAACAATTACGCCTAATATGTTTAACAGCGATGGCTTTTTTATAGCAAAGCTGATTAAAAAAGGATAATTTAAAACACAATGACAGAAAATATTCAAGAGAAAATTGATATATTATCGCTTAGCCTTAAAGAGCTTGAGGAAAGCATTTTACAGTTGGGTGAAAAAAGGTTCAGAGCAAAACAAATATGGCAGTGGCTTCATGTGAAAAAAGTCAGAAATTTTGACGAAATGAGCAATTTATCTGCACAGTTCAGATGTGAATTATCAGATGTATTTTGTATAAAATCACTAATTGTAGCAAAAAGGCTTGCATCAAACATAGACAATACTGTAAAATATCTGTATAAGCTACCAGACGGCAATCATATAGAAACAGTGCTTATGGAATATAACCATGGATACAGCCTTTGCGTTTCCACACAGGTAGGATGCAAAATGGGTTGCAGGTTCTGTGCGTCGACCATAGCAGGATATAAAAGAAATCTGTCAGCGTCTGAGATTTTAATTCAGCTTTATGAAACAGAAAGAGATTCAGGTAAAAAGGTTTCAAGCATCGTTCTTATGGGAATAGGTGAGCCGCTTGATAATTTTGAAAATGTCACAAGGTTTCTTGATATTCTTAGCGATAAAGATGGCAATAATATGAGCCTTCGTCATATTTCGCTTTCAACCTGCGGCATTGTTCCGAAGATATATGAACTAGCAGATAAAAATTACGGGCTTACACTCTCGGTTTCTCTACACGCAACGACTGATGAAAAAAGAAGTGAGATAATGCCTGTTAATGATAAATATAATATAAACGAGCTTATTACCGCTTGTAAATATTATCTAAGTAAAACCGGAAGGCGAATTTCATTTGAATATGCTCTGATCGATGGAGTGAATGATACAATTGAGCAAGCGAAGTTACTATCTAAGCTTATTCGTGGAATGCAAAGCCATGTAAATATAATTCCGGTTAATAAGATAAAGGAAAGAGAATTTACATCAAGCAGAAAGTCAGCTATCAGGTTTCAGAACTTGTTGACAGGCTTAGGTGTAAATGCAACGGTCAGACGAACTCTAGGCTCAGATATTGACGCAGCATGCGGTCAGCTGAGACGGGAATATGAGGTATAGAAAGAGGGTGAGCGAACTTGTTTGTAGTCGCAAAAAGCGATGTCGGCATGAAAAGGCGGGAAAATCAGGACAGGTTTTGTGTTAAATTTATTGATGATGAAACGGTTGCCGCCGTTGTTTGTGATGGAATGGGCGGCGCTCAGTCTGGAGGATTAGCCAGTGAGATAGCGGCAAATACCGTTTTTGACCGAATTGTTCTTAATTACAGAAGCGACGCTGATGATAATAGTATCAGAAACACAATATTAACTTCCCTCACAGCGGCAAACACGCTGGTGTATGAAAAGTCTAAGGAAGATGAAGACAAAAAGGGAATGGGAACGACCTGTATCGGTGCGTTGATAAAAAAGGATAAGGCATATATCGCCAGCGTAGGGGACAGCCGTGCATATCTCCTTGATAAAAACGGAATTACGCAAATAACTAATGACCACACTATTGTTGAGATTTTATATGAACAGGGAAAGATAGAAAAGGACGATAAGTCCAGCCACGAGATGAGTCATATTATCACAAAGGCAATAGGAACTGAGCCTGAATTAGAGCCGGATTATTTTGAAGTAGAACTAGAGCAAAATTCAATAATTCTTATTTGTTCTGATGGACTTACCAATTATTGCAGTGACGAGCTTATATATAGTTATGTATATAATAAAGAGCTTGAACAGTCGATTGGTGACCTTATCAGCTATGCTAATTTTAAGGGCGGTAAGGATAACATCACAGTAGCAATTATAAAGAATTAGCGAAAAGGGAGGTAAAAGGATTGGACGCGAGCATTGGAACAAGGCTAGACGGAAGGTATGAAATAACTGAGCTTATCGGCATTGGCGGAATGGCTGATGTTTATAAGGCTATTGACATTATGGAAGACCGTACAGTGGCCGTTAAGATACTGAAGAATGAATTTTCAGAGAATGAGGAGTTTTTAAGAAGATTCAGGAATGAGAGTAAGGCTATTGCTGTGCTTTCTCACCCGAATATAGTTAAGATTTATGATGTTGGATTTTCTGACGAAATTCAATATATTGTTATGGAATATATTGACGGTATAACCTTAAAGGAATTTATAGAGCAGCAGGGTGTTTTAAGGTGGAAAGATGCTATTCACTTTATCACTCAGGTTCTTAGAGCCTTACAGCACGCTCACGACAGAGGTATTGTTCACAGAGATATAAAGCCTCAGAATATTATGCTATTTTCTGACGGAACTATAAAGGTAATGGATTTTGGCATTGCACGCTTTTCACGATCGGACGGAAAAACACTTTCTGATAAGACGATCGGTTCAGTTCATTACATATCGCCAGAACAAGCAAGAGGCGATATTACTGATGAGAAAAGCGATATATATTCTGTCGGTGTAATGCTTTATGAAATGCTAACAGGAAAGAAGCCGTTTGATGCTGATAATCCTGTTGCCGTTGCACTTATGCATATGCAGGAGGTTGCTAAAAATCCAAGAGAGATAGTTTCCACTATTCCTGAGCCTTTAGAGGAAATCGTTTATCATGCAATGGAGAGAAATCCATTAAGAAGATATCAGTCTGCCTCTGAAATGATAAAGGATATTGAAACCTTTAAGCATAATCCTGATGTTATATTCGGATATAAGAATCCTAATGAGCTTGATGCTCACAGATCAAGCGAATCAACTATATTCTTTAATCCTGTTAAAAATGACGACAAAAACTCAGACAGCAGTGAAATAATAGATGTTGAGCCAAATTCATCCGGTAATACCTATGATGATTATTATGACGATGAAGATGAAGGATATGTCAAAAAGCGTTCATATGTTGTTCCAATTCTGTCTGCGGTTACAGTTGCAGTTGTAATTATTGCAGCAGTAGTAATTCTATTTATGATAATAAATTCTGATGTTTTTGGAAGCAACACTACTAAGGTTGAGATTCCGAATTTTGTCGGACAATCAATAGTAGATGCAAAGAATGAATACGGTGAAAATCTGGTATTTATTATTGACGAAGAATTCAATAGTGAATATGCAAAGAATATCATTTTCGAGCAGGATATACCACAGGGAACAATTAAGAAGAAAAATTCTGAAATAAGGGTTACGGTATCAAAAGGACCTAAAACCTCAAAAATACCTGATTTGAGAAATCAACCATATGAAACAGCAGCATCTATGCTTGAAAGCTTACAGCTTGTACCTGTGCAAAGTCTGCGGCACGATGATGACATTGTCGAGGGACGGGTTATTGATACAAATCCTGAGATAAATGAAGAGGTGCCTCAGGGTTCATCTGTAACGGTATTTGTCAGCAGCGGACCATTGGAAACAAAGGTTAAGGTTCCGTCACTTATCGGAAAGACCGAGGCTGATGCTAGAGCATTACTTGACAATAATAAGCTGAAATGCCAAGTCGAAGAAGTCGACACAGATGAAGTTCCAAAGGGAGAGGTCGTTTCTCAGTCTATTTCTGCAAAGACAAATGTTCCGAGAGATACAATTGTAACAATTGGTGTTTCAACAGGGAAGGCAGCTACAAAGACTGTAAATATCGAACTTGAGGTTCCGGTCGGCGCATGGGGAAGCTATGAAATTCTTGTTTACATTAACGGAAATCTCGAGGAAACTCAAAATATCGGTGATGCTGAAACAGTAGCGGGTGATTCAGTCAAGGTTCCCGTTACAGGACAGGGAGAGCAGACCGTTTCAATCAAGGTTCAGCGTGACGGAAATTCCAAAATGTACGGAACATTCGATGTAAACTTTGCCGAAAACTCTTATACAACAAAATCATCGAATGAAAGTGCATTTTCCTCAATAACCCCTGAAATGGACACTACCTCACCTTCAGATGATAAAAAAGACAAGACCACGACTTCTTGGAAAGAGACTACTACAAATAATGAAGGTTAATAATGAATAAAGAAGGTTTAATTACAAAGCTAATCGGAGGCATCTACTATGTAGAAGCCTCTGATGTTGTATATGAATGTAAAGCTAAAGGCGCTTTTCGAAAGGGTAATCTATCGCCTGTATGCGGTGATAAGGTTGAAATTCAGATTAACGAAGGAGATACCTCAGTCATAACTAAGGTTTTTGATAGGAAGTCATTTATTATAAGACCTCAGCTTGCAAATCTTGATTATCTGGTTTTGGTTAATTCTGTTTGTGAGCCATCGCCCAATCTGCTCTTGATTGACAAGTTTATTGCCATTGCTGAATATAAGGGAATAGAGCCGGTTGTTGTTTTTACAAAGATTGATAAAAAAAGCGAGAGAGAGCTTGTTTCGATATACGATAAAGTCGGAGTAAAAGTTTTTTCTGTAGATAACACAACAGGTAAGGGAAGCGAAGGATTAAAAAAACTACTGGCAGGAAAGCTGTCTGCTTTTACGGGCAACACCGGTGTCGGAAAGTCAAGCCTTTTGAATAATCTTTTTCCTGGTCTTAATTTAGACACTGGAGAAGTTAGCAGAAAGCTTGGCAGGGGCAGACACACCACGAGATGCGTCGAGCTATTCAAGCTGGATGATGGCGGATATATAGCCGATACGCCTGGATTTTCGTCGTTTGATACTAACAAATATGATATTATTTTTAAAGACGAACTAGCTTCTTGTTTCAGAGAATTTGATGATTTTATAGGTAAATGTAAATTTCAGGACTGCTATCATATCAGCGAGCCCGGATGTGCTGTCATTGACGCTGTAAACAGTGGAATTATATCAAAATCACGGCATGAAAGCTATATAAATATGTTTGAGGAAGCTAAAAGTTTAAAGGAATGGGAGCACTGACCGTTATGGAAAAATGTCTTATTGTTGGTGGCGGTGAAATAAAAAACAAAGATTGGCTGAATTATATTTCAATGGAATATGATTATATTATTGCGGCAGACAGAGGTTACAAATCTTTAAAAGAAGCCAATGTCAATATTGATATTGCAATAGGTGATTTTGATTCGCTTGGGTTTATTCCCGATGATGTAGAAGTTATCAGACTAGCTATTGAAAAGGATGACACCGATACAATAAGTGCTGTCAGATATGCACTTGATAACAGTGCAAAGGTGATAACATTAGTCGGCGGAGTTGGCGGACGCCTTGACCATACAATTGCAAATATTCAGTCGCTTGCTTTTATTGCGAGTAATGGCGCAGTCGGAAGACTTCTTGATGAAAATAACGAGCTTATTTCACTTACTTCCGGAGAATATAATTTTCCAAAAAGAAAGGGATATTCACTGTCGGTGTTTGCAATTACAGACGAGGTTACATGCCTTCGTGAGAGGGGAGTAAAATACCCGCTTGTCAATGCCACTTTGACAAATAAGTTCCCTCTTGGTGTATCTAATGAAATCACAAGTGAGAGTGCGGTTATTTCTTTTAAAAGCGGTATGTTGCTTGTCTGTTTTTCACGATTGTAACAAAAGACTGCATATCTGAATATTATAAAGTATTCTTATCATAGGAGGAGAGTACATATGAAGATAGTATTAGTTAAACCGCCTAGGATTCTATCTGGAATACTGAGAATGGTATTCAGGGTTGATAAAAGCTATGATTACTAAATAACGGTGCTTAGCTGATGCTGAGCACTTTTTCATAACAAATAGTATTTCAGCATATAAATAAATATCAGATTATACAAGGAAAACATATGCTGGAATTTACTATAAAAGATTATAAAATAAAATTATCATTCAGTTTTTTTGCAGTATTAGCTGTTTTATTTTTTATAGGCGATAACTTTGCCGTTATAACTGCATTGCTTTGCTGTTTTATGCACGAGTTCGGACATATGCTTATGATGCACAGGTTTTCTGTACCGATAAATGAGATTATGCTCTACGGCGGAGGAATTAAGCTGGTAAGCGAGACGGATAGGTTATATGATAAAAAAAGCGAGATATATGTTCTGCTTGCTGGTGCAGGAGTGAATATGTTATGCTTTTTTATATTTAAAGGACTTCTTACACAGCTTGCATATACAAGCCTTATACTAGGGCTTTTCAATTTGCTTCCTTTTAAATACTTTGACGGGGGACGGGTTCTAAAGCTTATATTCGAGGATTCAGTATCTGTTTCAATGAACGCAGCATATAAAGTAATTCGATCGGTTCTTATCTTAGTTACTATTTGTGTTATAATTATGATAATATACAAGGGTATAGCAAATATTTCGCTCATTATCACTCTAATTTATATAGTGATTTCTGAGATTTTGCTTTAATATCACATGAATCAACAAGTGTACATAATTTTTTAATAAAAATTATACAAAAATTTCTGATTTTAAATTCCAGTTGTGATATAATATATAAGCATTTGATTTACCGTCGTTAAAGGCGACGAGAGTTAATGCCTGCTTGTTAAGGCAAGACATTAAAGCGGACAGTCCTCTGATTTTGTTTAGCAAAATGTATGAATGTCTGAAAATAATAGGAGGTATTTAAAGTGGACGCTTTAAAACTAATTTCAAACTCAAGCTTAAAAGCTGAGGTTCCTGTTCTTAACATAGGAGATACTGTTAAGGTACATGTTAAGATCAAGGAAGGCGACAAGTCAAGAATTCAAATTTTTGAGGGAACAATTATCGCTAAGAAGCATGGCGGAATAAATGAAACATTCACAGTTCGTCGTGTTGCTCACGGATGTGGTATTGAAAGAGTTTTCCCAGTACATTCACCTATCGTTGAAAAGGTTGAAGTTGTAAGAAGCGGACGGGTTCGCAGAGCTAAGCTTTACTATCTGAGGAATAGAGTTGGTAAGGCTGCTAAGGTTAAAGAAGCAATTAAATAATTGTCATAAAGGAGCAAAGTTATTTTGTTCCTTTTTCTTTTTAAAAGTACTTGAATTTTGTGTTTTTTTTTGTTAGAATTAAGATATATATTTTAATATAAGAGGTACTGTTAATGGAAAATAACGAGAACGAAATTTACAAAGAAGAAGATTATAAAAAATTTAAAGAAAAAAAGCCGGCCTCAGAAGAGCTTTTGGAGTGGCTTGAGTCTATTGCAATTTCAATTTTTATAGTAATACTTGTATTTTCTTTTGTATTCAGAATTGTTATTGTCGATGGTGATTCAATGTATCCGACTCTTAAAAATGGTCAGAGGCTTGTTATTTCACATCTTTTCTATACGCCAAAGCAGGGCGATATAGTAGTTGTAAACAGCAAGGGACTTAACAAAACCATTATAAAGAGAGTTATAGCTACTGAAGGACAGACAGTTGACATAGATTTTGAAACCGGCAATGTTGCCGTTGATGGAGAGGTATTAAACGAGCCGTACATCAATGAAAGGATTGCTACAATTTCTGATGGAATGACTTATCCTGTGGTAGTCCCCAAAGATACTATTTTCGTGATGGGCGACAATAGGAACCATTCTACTGACAGCAGAAGTTCTCTTGTGGGATTTATTTCAACTGATGATGTATTAGGAAAGGCAGTTTTCAGAATTTATCCGTTTAACTGCTTTGGTAGGATAAAATAAGGATTCGTTTAAATATAAAAGTGTCTAAGTAAGGTGTTTTTTAAAAATAAACACGAAAAAATGAGGTAATAATTATGGCACTAGGTAAATTGGAAAATGAAATATTAGCATTGATGAATAGTGAAATTATTGACATAAACAAGGTCGAGGAGCTATTCAAAAACGGTGCAGATCCCAATGCGTTAGAGGATGATGAACCTGATTTGGACTTTGATAACAATATTCATTGGTCAACCTTTTTTACTTCTTGTATTTTTTCTACACTGCAAAATGATCCGGATTTTTACCCATTACTAGAGGTTTTTATAAAATATGGTTTGGATGTAAATAAATATGGATCATCTTTAATTGATGATTTTCATTTTATATCTAACAGAAGTGATATTTATGAAATGACAAAATTAGTTTTAAATCATGTAACTGACAGAACTAAAATTGAACCTGCATTATCAAGTATTGATACAGTAGAGTCTTGGTTAAATTGCAATATAGACGAAATATGTGATGCTGAATCTAATGACTTTTATGGGTTATATGTTTTAGTAGAATCTTTTCTCAATAATATTCCGTATAATTCATTCTATCGCTTGCCAAAGCAAATAAACGAAGAGTTTAAAAATATATATGTAAATGGTAATTTTGTTGTTATAGAAAAGAATAAATTATCAGCGAAATATAATGAAAATAAAAATGCATTGAATACAAAAATAGTTATGAAAAATAACACTTTAATTGTTAAAGACTATCATAGTGTATATATAAATAATGATGATATACACAACTATATAGAAAATGAATTTACTGATTATGCTAACTCTCATTTTAAGAATGAAAAAGTTATTGATATAAAGTTTAAACATTTTGAAGTAGAATTAAGTCCTGACTTATGTGCTCAGGGTAGAATGGTGACAATTAGCTTTACAAATAAGAAAGAATTAAAATATATGGAAGATACAGAACATAATTTAGTTACGGTTGAGATTATATAATAAAATAATTGTTAGAGGAATGATAGCCATACAAGCAAAAAATAATTTTACAGAAGAAAAAAGTGCAAAAGCAGTTCCAATATCCTGGTTTCCCGGTCATATGGCGAAAACTCGCCGTTTGATGCAGTCTAATTTAAAATTAGTAGATGCTGTTGTTGAGATGACTGATGCCAGAATCCCTATTTCAAGCAGAAATCCCGAAATGGACAGACTTGTAGGTTCAAAGCCCAGACTTGTTATTCTGAACAAGAGCGATGCCGCTGATGAAACAGTTACTTCTATGTGGCTGGATTATTATAAAAGAAAAGGAATTATGGCTCTATCAATGGATTGCCGAAGTGGAAAGGGAGTAAACAAGTTTATTCCAGCATTGAAGGAGCTTTTAAAAGACCAAATCGAAATCTGGAACAGCAAGGGAATGGTCGGCAGACCTGTCAGAATTATGATTGTAGGGATACCAAACGTGGGTAAGTCCTCGTTTATAAACAGGCTTGCAGGCTCTAAAAGAGCAAAGGTTGAGGACAGACCCGGTGTAACGAGAGGGAAGCAGTGGGTTTCAATAGGTAATGAGATCGAGCTTTTGGATATGCCTGGAGTTTTATGGCCAAAGTTTGAGGATAAAACTGTCGGCGAACATCTGGCTTTCACTGGCGCTGTTAAAGACAATGTAATGGATTTGGAGTATCTTGCCTGCAAGCTGTTGCAGTTTTTGTATGAGAATTATCCGGAAAACATTATCGAAAGATATAATATAAGCCTTGATGATATTCATAATGATGATATGTCGCTGAGTGACTGTATAGTAGGTTTTGATATTCTTGAGCGAATTGGCAGAAAGAGAGGATTTTTAATTTCAGGCGGTGAGATAAATACCGAGAGAGCTGCTGTGACGGTTGTTGATGAATTCAGAGGCGGAAAACTTGGGCGCTTATCAATAGAAACTCCGAGAAATTTAAAATAAAGGTAAGACAATGGAACTATATGAATTTGACAAAAATATAAGAAATGGCAGAATAATTTGCGGCGTTGATGAAGCCGGCAGAGGTCCTTTGGCAGGAGATGTATATGCCGCCGCAGTTATTTTTGATGATGATACTGTAATCGATGGTATAAACGATTCAAAAAAGCTGAGCGAAAAGAAAAGGGAAGCTCTTTTTGATATAATTACAGAGAGAGCAAAAGCGTATAGTATTGCAACAGCAAGCATTGAGGAGATTGAAACTCTGAACATTCTCAATGCGGCTATGCTTGCAATGAAAAGAGCAGTTGAAGGTCTTAATGTTAAGCCGCAGCTTGCTTTGATCGACGGAAATAAATCACCGAAAATTGATATTCCGACCGAGACTGTTGTCAAGGGCGATGCAAAATCACAGTCGATAGCAGCAGCTTCGATTTTAGCTAAGGTTTCAAGAGACAGATATATGAAAGAGCTGGATAAAGAGTATCCGCAATATCAGTTTTCAAGACACAATGGCTACGGTACAAAACTGCATTATGAAATGATAGAGAAGTATGGAATTTCGCCTGTTCACAGACCTTCTTTTTTAAAAAAGTTTTTAGAAAAGAAATGAAAAACAGGGAAATAGGAAATATAGGCGAGCAGACAGTATGTGATTATATTACTAAAAAAGGTTATGAAATCATTAAAAGAAATTTCACCGTAAAAGGTGGGGAGATTGACATTATCGCAAAAAAGAATAATACTGTTTGTTTTATTGAGGTTAAAACACGAAAGCATAGTGCATTAACTTCGGGCGAGGAAGCTTTGAATGAGACCAAGCGCAGGCATATAATATATGCAGCGGAAAGATTTCTCAGCACTTTATCAAGCTTGCCTAAGTGCAGATTTGATGTCGCAGTGGTTGAGATGAAAAAAGAAAAGGTTATAAAGCTGAAGTATTATGTAAACGCTTTTGATACCAGTCAATAGATAAATAACCAATCAGGAGGATTTTATGTATTATAAAAGTACGAGAGACAGCAGTGTTAATGTTACATCTGCACAAGCTATTGCACAGGGAATTTCAAAGGACGGAGGTTTGTTTGTTCCAAGTGAAATTCCAAAAATAACTTTTAATGATATTAAGAATCTGGGGGATATGAGCTACCCTGACAGAGCAGCATTTGTGTTTTCAAAATATCTTACCGATTTCAGCGAGGCGGAAATAAGATACTGCGTTGACAATGCATATTCTGATAAAAATTTTGATACAAAGAATATTTGTGAGCTGGCTCACCTTTTCGACGGAACATATATGCTAGAACTTTGGCACGGTCCTACTTGTGCTTTCAAGGATATGGCACTTCAGATTCTTCCATATCTGATAACAACTTCTGCTAAGAAAATCAAGCTTAATAAAAAGATTGTTATTCTTGTTGCAACTTCTGGTGATACAGGAAAAGCCGCTCTTGAAGGATTCAAGGACGTTGAAGGCACGCAGATAATGGTATTTTATCCTGCTGACGGTGTATCTAAAATGCAGAAGAAGCAGATGATAACTCAGGAAGGCGAGAATGTTGCTGTCTGCGCTATAAACGGTAACTTTGATGACGCTCAGAATGGCGTGAAATCTATATTCACAGATAGCGAGGTTGAGAATGAACTAAGCAAAAATGGATTTATGTTCTCGTCCGCGAATTCAATAAACTGGGGCAGACTGGCACCACAGATTGTTTATTATGTTTCTTCATATGCACAGCTTGTTTACAACGGAAAAATTGAGCTTGGAGAAAAGATAAACATAGTTGTTCCTACTGGTAACTTTGGTAATATTCTGGCTGCATATTACGCTAAGAAAATGGGAATACCAGTCAATAAGCTTATTTGTGCTTCGAACTCAAACAATGTGCTTACCGATTTTATAAACACAGGTGTTTACGACAGAAACAGAAAATTTCACACTACTATTTCGCCGTCTATGGATATTCTTATTTCATCAAATCTGGAGCGGCTTTTGTATCATCTTTGCGGTGAAGATGATAGTCAGATAAGAGAATGGTTCTCATCCCTTTATGATTGCGGAAAGTATGAGGTATCAGATGAGGTTAAGGATGTGTTAAGAAAAGAGTTTTACGCTGGCTTCTGTGATGATTCTCAGACTAAGGCTTGCATAAAAGAGCAGTTTGATAAGTATTCTTATGTATGCGATACACACACAGCTGTTGCTGTGAAGGTTTATGAGGATTACAGAGAGAAAACTAAGGATAAAACAAAGACTATTATTGCATCTACTGCAAGCCCATACAAATTTTCAAACAGTGTTTTAGTTGCTCTCAGCGAAATTGATCAAGCTATGGACGAATTTGAACTTGTTGATAAACTTAATGAAGTTTCAAAGCTAGATATTCCTAAGTCTTTAGCTGAGCTTAAATATAAGGAAATTCGTTTTAATGATACAATAGAAAAGAATGATATGAAAGCTTTTGTATTAAAGTCATTGGGTATATAAAAAGGTTTTAAATCTTGAAATTTGCACTAATTTGCACGAATAGATAAAATCGTCTGCCAATTAAGACAGACGATTTTCTGTGATAACTATTAGCCCTTTGGCTTGAATGTTCTACAAATTGTTTCGTCACAGCAGTTAGGCTTATCGCAGCAGCAGCAAATATCTATTTTGCCGGCTACACACTCACAGCCATCTCTGTTATGAACACAGCTTGTAACATCACAGTTGATTCCTTGGATTTTATCGCTATTCATAGTAATCACCTTGCCTTTACTATGCAAAGGCCCCTTTCTGTGGTTTTAAGAAATGAACCATCATAAAACCACGCGTGAAAATACTTTTTCACGATACTCATTTTCGCAAGATTAGTCTTGCAAAATTATTATAAGCGAAATATCAGAAATTATTCAGTAATTTATGGAAATTTGGAGGATAGATTTTGGCACTATTCACTATTGGAGATCTTCATTTATCATTCGGCGTAAACAAGCCTATGGATATATTTAAGGGCTGGAATAATTATCAGGATCGACTGGCGGAAAATTGGCAGAAGAAAATTATGCCTGATGATACAGTTGTTCTTCCCGGTGATTTTTCCTGGGCAATAAACTTAAATGAGGCAATTCCTGACTTCCAGTTTGTTGAGAACTTAAACGGAAAAAAAATCTTGCTTAAAGGTAATCACGATTATTGGTGGGAAACCAAAACCAAGATGGACCGTTTTTTTGAAGAGAACGGATTTAAAACATTTTCAATTTTAAACAACAATCACTATAAATACGGTGATATAGGAATTTGCGGTACTCGTGGCTGGATCAACGAAAACGGAGTTGAAGCTGATAAAAAGGTGCTTTCAAGAGAAGCTGGAAGACTTGAGATGTCAATTCAGTCCGCACTAAAAGAAAATCTTAAGCCTGTTGTGTTTTTGCATTATCCGCCGATTTATGCTAACGACAAAAACTATGACATTCTTGAGATTATCGAGAAATACAATATAAAAAAATGTTTTTATGGTCACATTCACGGAAGTGCTGTAAACTATGCCATCGACGGCATTGTTGATGATATTTTATACAGACTTGTGTCAAGCGATTATCTGGAATTTGATCCTTTGGATATAACTGAAATAATAATTGATTAAAATTTCAAATTCTGCTTGAAATATGGTTGCTGATGTGTTATACTATACAAGTTAATTAGAAAATTTGGAGGACGTAGACATGAGTGTAAAATCAAATAAGGAAGTTGAAACAAATAAACACGAGTTGGAAATTGAAATTTCAGCTGAGGCTTTTGAAGCAGCAATTGAAAAGGCTTATCAGTCAAAAAAGAAGAACATTTCTGTTCCTGGCTTCAGAAAGGGCAAGGCTACAAGAAAGCTAATTGAAAAAGAATACGGAGAAGGTGTTTTTTATGAGGACGCTGTAAATGCTTTAGTACCCGGAGAGGTAGATACAGCGATTGATAATGCCGGACTGGAACTTGTTACAAGACCTGATGTTGAGGTTATTTCTGTTGATAAAGGAAAGGGTATTGAGATTAAGGTCACTTGTATAACAAAGCCTGAGGTTAAAATTGAAAACTATAAAGGATTAGAAGCAACAAAAACTGTCAAAGCTGTAACTGATGAGGATATTGATAAGGATATTGATAATTTAAGGCAAAAGGGTATGAGAATCATTGATGTTGATAATAGACCTTGTCAAAACGGAGATGATGTTGTTATTGACTTTGATGGTTATCAGGATGGCGTACCGTTCGAGGGCGGAAAGGCTGAGAAGTTTACTCTTTCACTCGGAAGCGGTCAGTTCATTCCCGGCTTCGAGGAACAGGTATGTGGTCACAGCATTGGCGATGAATTTGATATCAATGTAACTTTCCCGGAGGAATATGGTGCTGCAGAGCTTGCCGGAAAAGATGCAGTGTTTAAAATCAAGCTTCACGAGATAAAGACTAAGGAGCTTCCTGAGCTTGACGATGAATTTGTAAAGGATACTACTGAGTTTGATACAGTTGAACAGCTAAAGGAAGATGTTAAGAAGAGACTTGAAGAAGCTGAAGAAAAGAAAGCTGATTCTGAGGTTGAGGGAGCACTGTTTGATCAGATTATTGATAATATCGAGGGTGAAATTCCTGAGGTTATGTATGAAAACAGAGTTGAAGAAATGATTCAGGATATGACTCAGAGACTTGCACCTCAGGGTATCAGTCTGGATATGTATCTTCAGTTTACAGGTTCAGATATGGACACATTGAGAAAAACATATCGTGAACAGGCTGAAAAGCAGGTTAAGCTTAGACTTGCACTTGAACAAATTGCAAAGACTGAGAATATTGAAGTATCAGACGACGAAGTCGAAGAAGAGTTCAATAAGATGGCTGATAACTATAAAATGGATATTCAGCAGGTTAAGTTATATGTTACACCTGATGCACTAAAAACAGATATTGCAGTAGGAAAGGCAGCAGAGCTTGTCAAGGATTCTGCAAAAATCAAGTAGTGATACTAATTCGCCCGCAAAATTTGTGGGCGATAAGCGTATATGAACAAATTGAAATGGAGGAGATATTATGTCGACACTTATACCTTATGTTGTTGAACAAACCAGCCGCGGAGAAAGAAGCTATGATATTTTTTCAAGGCTTTTAAATGACAGAATTATAATGCTTACAGGACCTATTGATGATGCGGTTGCAAGCGTTGTAGTAGCACAGCTTTTATATCTTGAAGGTCAGGATCCTGATAAGGATATAGACCTTTATATAAACAGCCCTGGAGGATCTGTTACTGCTGGTTTTGCAATTTACGATACAATGCAGTATATAAAGTGTGATGTTTCTACGATTTGTATCGGTCTTGCAGCATCATTCGGTTCATTCTTGCTTTCAAGCGGAGCAAAGGGAAAGAGATTTGCTTTACCAAACAGTGAAATTTTGATTCATCAGCCCTTGATTTCAGGCGGTGGAATAAGCGGTCAGCAGACGGATATTCAGATTCACGCTGATAATATGCTTAAAACAAGAGAAAGACTTGAAAGAATATTGGCAGAAAACTGTTCAAAGGATGTTGAAACAATTCACAGAGATTGTGAAAGAGATAACTATATGACAGCAGAGCAGGCAATGCAATACGGATTGGTAGATAAGGTTATTAAAAAGAGATAAGGACGGTGCTTATGCCTAACAAGGACGGTTTAAAAATCTGTAATTTTTGCGGTTCGTCAGAGAATCAGGTGAGAAATCTATTTTCAGCAGGCAATGTGCATATATGTGACAATTGCGTAATGTACTGTTACGATATTCTGGCAGAGCAAGCTGATTTTTCTCGTCACAATGACAGAAAGAATAATCAAAGCAGATCAAAAAAAGATTTAACTGAAGATAAAAACAATGTAGCTCTTACAAAGCCTGTTGATATAAAAAATGTCTTAGACCAATATGTTATCGGTCAAGATGACGCTAAGATATCATTAGCTGTATCTGTATATAATCATTATAAGAGAATTTTGAATAACAAAGAAAATGATGAGAACGATGTTGAAATCCAAAAGAGTAATATTCTTCTCTTAGGACCCACCGGAACGGGAAAAACCTTGCTTGCTCAGACACTTGCTAAGATTCTCAATGTTCCTTTTGCTATTGCTGATGCAACAACACTTACAGAGGCAGGATATGTCGGAGACGATGTTGAAAATGTGTTGACGAGACTTATTCAGGCGGCTGATTATAATATTGAAGCGGCTCAGAAGGGAATAATATATATTGATGAAATTGATAAGATCGCTCGCAAGAGTGAGAATACATCTATTACCAGAGATGTAAGCGGCGAGGGCGTTCAGCAGGCGCTTTTGAAAATAATAGAGGGCTGCGTATCCAATGTGCCTCCCCAGGGAGGAAGAAAGCATCCGCATCAGGAGTTTATTCAAATTGACACAAAGGATATTCTGTTTATCTGCGGAGGAGCATTCGACGGACTTTCTAAGATTATCAACAAAAGAACTGATAAATCATCACTCGGCTTTGGAAGCGAAATTAAGTCACATAAGGATAAATCTGATGTCAATGTTTTTGCTAATGTTGAACCTCAGGATTTAGTTAAATATGGACTTGTTCCGGAGCTTGTGGGAAGACTTCCTGTTATTACTGTTTTAAACGATTTAGACGAGGACGCATTAGTAAAAATATTGACTCAGCCTAAGAATTCGCTTATCAAGCAGTTTACAAAGCTTTTCGACTACGATGATATTGAGCTTATATTTACAGAAGAGGCTAAGGCTGCAATTGCTAAAAAAGCTATTGCCCAAAAAACAGGGGCAAGGGGCTTAAGGGCTGTTGTAGAAGGTATACTTATGAATGTAATGTTTACCTCGCCGTCTGAGGAAGACATTACTGAAATTGTAATTGACGAAAGCTGTGTGACTGAAGGTAAAGCACCTAAAATTCGCAGAGCAAAAAATTCACGCAAAACAGGTTGAATTTAAACTCTCGAATAATTGTGCGGCCCCAGATTGTACAGACAGCGATATGTCTATAACTTTTCGACATAAAAATCCCTCCTGTGGTACTTTAATTCTACCATAGGAGGGTGTTTTTTCTATTGTTCGTTTTACTGGAATCGTTCAAAATCGGGTGCTTTTTATGTATCTATATTTTTTCAAGATCATTCAAATCGAAAGGCGTAGCCTGATATACGAGATAATTAAGCCAGTTTGAAAACATAAGATTTGCGTGGCATACCCACGAGTGAACAGGCTTATTATTAGGGTTATCGTCAGGAAAGTAGTTATAAGGAATATCTATATCCAGTCCCTTTTCAATATCACGCTTATATTCGTTTTCAAGCGTTCTTTTGTCGTATTCTGAATGTCCTGTTAAAAAGAACTGCCTGTCCGTTTTATCGGCAACGATATGCACTCCACTTATATCCGATTCGGTAAGTATTATAAGATCGCTGACTTTTTCAATATCTTCCTTACGAACTTCGGTATATCTTGAATGAGGAACCATAAAAACATCATCAAAGCCATTTAAAAGCGGATGCTTTGGGTGCAGAACTCTGTGAGGAAAAACGCCGAACATTTTTTTATCAAGTGAATATTTAGGTATTCCGTAATGATAATAAAGCCCTGCCTGTGCACCCCAGCAGATGTGAATAGTGGAATATACATTTTTCTTTGACCACTCAAATATTTCACAGATCTCACCCCAGTAATCCACTTCTTCAAAATCCATAAGTTCAACGGGAGCACCTGTGATAATCATTCCGTCGTATTTGTTATTCTTTATTTCATCAAAGGTTTTATAGAAAGATAAAAGATGTTCAGCAGGGGTGTTTTTAGATTCATGTGAAGCCATCTGAATAAGCTCAATATTAACTTGTAGGGGAGTATTTGACAATAGCTTAAGAAGCTGAGTTTCAGTTTCAATCTTTTTAGGCATAAGATTTACAATAGCAATTTTCAAAGGGCGTATATCCTGATGTTCGGCTCTGTCATCGGGTATAGCAAAAATATTTTCCTCTTCAAAAACCGAAAAGGCAGGAAGGTTATTCGGTATTCTTATAGGCATATTAAAACAGTCCTTTCGGTTTAAATGTATGTAAGGTAGTATAACATAAGTAGAAAAGTTTTTCAAGATTTATAGCTTTTATAAAATCCGTGAAGTAAAAACTACTGTATGATTCCTCCGCCGATAACTATATCATCATCGTATAATACAACTGCCTGACCTTTAGTTACGGCTCTTTGCGGCTCATCAAATTCTATCATTAGTGTATCATTATCAAGCTGAGTTGCTGTTGCCCACTGCTCAGCCTGACGGTAGCGAACCTTCGCCTTAACACGCATAGGCTCACTTATTTTTTCTACTGAAATAAGGTTAATATTTTTCGCAATAAGTGTCTTTGAATACAAATCCTGTTCTCTGCCGAGTGTGACAGTATTTTTTTCGGGATTTACCGATAGAACAAAGGTAGGATTATTTGATAAGGAAACCCCCAGTCCTCTGCGTTGGCCAATAGTATATCGGATAATTCCATTATGCCTTCCAACAACATTGCCGTTTAAATCAACAAAATAACCCTCGGGATAGGTTTTTCCGGTAAATTGCTCAATAAAATTATAATACTTTTTATCCTGAACAAAGCATATATCCTGACTGTCATGTTTCTTGGCATTTACAAATCCTCTGTCCTCAGCGATTTTTCTTACTTCAACTTTTTCCATTCCTCCCAGAGGGAAAAGCGTATGCTTTAGCTGTTCCTGAGTCATAAAATACAAAACATAGCTTTGATCTTTAGTTTTGTCAACAGCTTTTTTGAGAAGATAACGGTCTTTTTCATTATCATATTCAATTCGGGCATAATGACCCGTAACTACATAATCAAAGTCGATTTCCTTAGCACGCAAAAACAGTTTTTCAAACTTTAAATAACGGTTACAGTCAATACATGGGTTAGGTGTCATACCATTTTCGTAAGCGTAAACAAATTTCTCTATTACTTTCTCCTTAAAGCTATCAGAGAAATTAAAAACATAGTATGGAATATCAAGAGAATATGCCACACTTCTTGCGTCCTCAACATCTTCGGCAGAACAGCAGGTATGCTTTTTTGAAACGCCTATATCATCGTTACTAAATAGCTTCATCGTAGCACCGATGCACTCATATCCCCGATTTACTATCAAATAAGCGGCTACGCTTGAATCAACGCCGCCGCTCATTGCTATAACAGCTTTTTTATTCATAACTTTCTTCACCTTTAATGAATAGCTTATATACATGTTAAAATCAAAATATCAACAGCCACATTATAAAATAATATGTGAATTTTGTCAAGCATAATTTGATAGTATATAATTTGATAGAATAAGTATTCTGATGATAAAAGGAGTTTCTAAAAATAGTGGAAAAAAACTTGAAATAAAATGAAAAATGGTATATAATATTTTTAAATTATAATTAAAAGGAGAATAACATTATGGAAATGATGGACTCAATAGGTTATGTAAAGAAATATGATAAAGAGGTTGGGGAGGCAATGGACGCCGAGCTTGCTCGTCAGAGGAGAAACCTTGAGCTTATAGCAAGTGAAAACATAGTTTCAGGACCTGTTATGGCAGCAATGGGAAGCGTTCTTACTAATAAATATGCAGAGGGATACCCAGCAAAAAGATATTACGGCGGATGCCAGTGTGTTGATGTAGTTGAAAATATTGCTATAGACAGAGCGTGCAAGGTGTTCGGCGCTAAGTTCGCAAATGTTCAGCCTCACTCAGGAGCGCAGGCAAACCTTGCTGTATATTTTGCACTTGTAAACCCTGGTGATACTATTATGGGTATGAGCCTTGCTCACGGCGGTCATTTAACTCATGGAAGCCCTGTTAATATGAGCGGTAAGTATTTTAACTTTGTGTCTTATGAGTTGGGTGACAACGAGAGAATAGATTATGACGAGCTCGAGAGACAAGCTAAAGAATGTCAGCCAAAGCTGATTGTAGCAGGTGCATCTGCTTATCCAAGAATTATTGATTTTGAAAGAATCTCAAAAATAGCAAAAGAAGTCGGTGCATATTTTATGGTTGATATGGCTCATATTGCAGGACTTGTTGCTGCAGGTGAGCATCCGTCACCGGTACCATTTGCAGATGTTGTTACAACAACAACTCATAAAACGCTGAGAGGTCCGAGAGGCGGACTTATCTTAACAAACGATGAGGAGCTTGCAAAGAAGATAAACAAAGCTATCTTTCCGGGAACACAGGGCGGTCCTCTGGAGCACGTTATCGCTGGAAAGGCAGTATGTTTCGGCGAGGCTTTAAAGCCAGAGTTTAAGGAATATCAGCATCAAGTAGTTTTAAATGCAAAGGCTCTTGCAGAAGGACTTGTTAAAAGAGGCTTCAGACTTGTTTCAGGAGGAACGGATAATCACTTAATACTTGTTGATTTACAGCCTTTCAATATAACAGGAAAAGACTTAGAACACAGACTTGACGAGGTTTACATTACGGTTAATAAGAATGCTATTCCTAATGATCCACAAAGTCCGTTTATCACCAGTGGTATAAGAGTAGGAACACCTGCTGTTACAACAAGGGGACTTAAAGAAGAAGATATGGAAGTAATTGCAGAATGTATATACCTTACTGCAACTGATTTTGATAATAAAGCAGATGAGATAAGAGAAAAGGTTAATAGCCTTTGCGAGAAGTATCCGCTTTATTAAAATAATATAATATGATATAAGGAGTTGACCGACAGTGAACAAGCCTTTGGCAGATCGAATAAGACCGAAAACGCTTGATGAAGTTGTCGGTCAATCTCATTTACTTGGGAAAGACAAGCCGCTTAGAAGAATAATTGAAAGCGGACAAATTCCGAATATGATTTTCTATGGTCCGTCAGGAACGGGAAAGACAACAGTTGCGAGAATTATAGCTGATAACACAAACTTGAAAATGTACAAGCTTAATGGAACGTCAGCATCAATTTCCGATATCAAATCTATTATAGCCGAGACTGAAACCTTTGAGGGCTTTAACGGAATTCTCCTTTATTTGGACGAGATTCAATATCTGAATAAAAAGCAGCAGCAGTCACTTCTGGAATATATAGAAAACGGTAAGATAACGCTTATTGCATCAACAACCGAGAATCCTTATTTCTATGTGTTCAATGCTATCATAAGCCGTTCGACAGTATTTGAGTTTAAGCAAGTCGCGTCAAATGACGTGATTCCTGCCACAAAGCGTGCTTTTCAGATTATTGCTGATGAAATGGGTGTAAAGCTAAGACTTGAAAGCGGAGTTGTTAACTATATCGCCACCGGCTGTGGAGGAGATGTCAGAAAATCAATTAACACAGTGGAGCTTTGTGTTTTATCTGCCGACAAAAATAATAATTGCTTAGAGATATCTCTTGAAAACGCAAAACTGCTCACTCAGAAAAGCAATATGCGTTATGACAAAGACGGTGATGAGCACTATGATATTTTGTCTGCCTTTCAGAAATCCATTAGGGGAAGCGATGAAAACGCAGCGCTTCATTATGCCGCAAGACTGATGACAGCAGGGGATATAATTTCCCTTTGCAGGCGTTTGCTGGTAGTAGCATCAGAGGATATCGGACTTGCATACCCTATGGCTGTTCCAATTGTAAAAGCGTGTGTTGACAGTGCTTTTCAGCTCGGACTTCCCGAGGCGAGGATTCCTATCGCTGAGGCGATAATACTTTTGTGTACAGCACCAAAGTCTAATAGTGCTATCAATGCAATAGATATGGCTATGACGGATATAGAAAAGGGATTAGCAGGGGCTATTCCAAGGCAATTACAGAATATGCATTATGACGGAGACGACGCAGATGTCAAAGGTCAAAACTATAAATATCCTCATCTTTATCCTAATCATTATGTTGAGCAGCAGTATCTTCCTGATAATTTAAAGGACAGAGTTTATTATGAATTCGGCGATAATAAGCAGGAACAAACAGCTTTGCAGTATAGGAAAAAGATCAAAGGACAGTAGACTTTAAATAAAACATAAAAAAGCTAAGGAGTTAAATATTCCTTAGCTTTTTAGTTAGAATTCGGTATAGATTTGTTTGCTACATTCTTTGGTAGAGTAATTCCACTTGTCGATGTGACCTTCGGTAAAATAATATTTCAGCGACTTATCAAACCCGCTTCCTGAAAAAACATCAACAATAATCAGCTTTACTTTCATTTTTTCCGGAATAATGGATTTTATAAAAACACTTGCAGATTGACCTATATGTACATTATCCTTTGGCTCTGCAAGCCCCGCTAGATTAGGAGTAAGCTCAATGAAAATTCCATAGTCCTCTATTGAGCGGATTATACCGCCGACTGTCTGACCAACTTCAAATAATTCAGTGTTTTCCGACCAGGTTCCGAGAAGCTCTTTATGAGTTAGGAAAATTCTATCACCATCTTTGCCTTTAACAACGGCGTAAATGTCCTGACCGTTATAAAATCTGTCAGACGGATGTGATATTCTTGATACTGAAATAGCGTCAATAGGTATCAAAGACACTATACCACAGCCTATATCAACAAAGCAACCAAACTGTTCTATATGCGTTATCTTTGCAGGAATAATATCTCCGCTTGTAAGAGTGCTAAGATAGTTTTTAATACATTCCTCTTGTGCGGCCTTTCTTGAAAGTATAACCAGCGTTTCATTATTATTTATAACTATATCAATAACCTTAAAGCATACAGGCTTATTTACTCTTGAAAGCAGAGCGATATCCTTTGTCTCTCCACTATCAATGCCGATAGCTCCCTCAGATCTTGGAATAATAGCTTTAGCACACGGAATATCAACAACAATATTATGTTCGCAATCGCACATTAAAGCCTTAGCTTCAAGAATGATCCCCAGTTCTTTTGCTTCATTTAAAGAGATTATCGATTTTAAATAGTTTCTGTTAGTATTGCTGCCTATCAGTTTGCCCTCTGGCAAATAGTTTTTCATACAATTGTCTTCCTTCCTTTATAATTGGGCTGTTGAAATTTTAAACCCAAAGTAGCTGTTTGTTTTATACTTTTCTGACAATAATCTTAATAGACTGTATAAAAAGTTTTATATCTAATTCTATGAAGTATAATAGCTAATTATGACTTATGTAATTTATGAAAGAACTAAGGTTTGCTATTTATTATTCTTATATTTGCTTTTTCTTTCAAATTATGTTATACTATCTACTTGAGTTAATATATATTTTGCTGGAGTGATAATTACGGATATAAGAGTTAATGATATTCTGATTATGAAGAAAAAACACCCGTGTGGTGAAAATAAAATGTTGGTTTTGAGATCAGGAATGGATTTTAAGCTGAGATGTGTTGGCTGTGGACGAGAGTTTATGGTTGCACGCTCAAAGGCTGAGAAGAATATTAAATCTGTTATCAGAGATGAAGATACCTAGCACAGCTATTTTGATGTTGTATTATAATAAAATAAATAGTCTACAGGAGAATTTATATGTTTGAGAAACTAATTGCACTTGAAAAAAGATTTGAAGAAATAAACAACAAACTTATGGATCCTGATGTTATTAACGATCAGGCGCTATATACATCGCTTATGAAGGAGTATAAAAACATTACTCCGATAATTGAAAAATTCAGAGAGTATAAAAAAGCAAAGGACTCTTTTGACGAGGCTGTTGAGCTTCTGGAGGCTGGCGGTCTTGATAAGGATTTTAAGGAAATGGTTCAGATGCAGTATGATGAATCAAAGCAGCAGGAGGAGACTCTTACCGAAGAGCTTAAAATTCTGCTCTTGCCGAAAGATCCTAATGATGATAAAAACGTTATTGTTGAAATCAGAGGAGGAGCAGGTGGAGAAGAGGCTTCACTTTTTGCTAACTCGCTTTATAGAATGTATACTATGTATGCAGAAAAAAACGGTTGGAGCATTGAGGTTATAAATGCAAATGAAACAGAGCTGGGCGGATTCAAGGAAATTTCGTTCAGCATTCAGGGTGAGGGTGCATACTCAAGGCTTAAATATGAAAGCGGAGTTCACAGAGTACAGAGAGTTCCTGAGACCGAGTCACAGGGAAGAGTTCACACATCTACAGTAACCGTTGCAGTTTTGCCGGAAGCAGACGACGTTGAGTTTGAAATCAATGAAGCTACAGATTTAAAAATTGATGTTTTCAGAGCCTCAGGAGCAGGCGGTCAGCATATCAACAAAACTGAATCTGCTGTAAGAATAACTTATCTTCCGACAGGTTTAGTTGTAGAGTGTCAGGACGAAAGAAGCCAGCATAAAAACAAGGAAAAGGCGCTTAAGGTTCTGCGTTCAAAGCTATATGAGGAGCAGCAAAGAACTCAGGAAAATGAAATTGCGGCAGTAAGGCGTTCACAGGTGGGAACAGGAGATCGTTCGGAGAGAATAAGAACTTACAACTTTCCGGAGGGAAGAGTATCAGATCACAGAATTGGTCTTACGATCTACAGACTAGAGCAATTCTTAAACGGTAATATGGACGAGGTTATTGATGCTTTGGCTACTGCCGATCAGGCTGCAAAGCTCGCGATGCAGGAAAGTGACAACTAATCGGTTTGATTTTATGGATACAAAAGTTTTAAAACCTACAAAGGAAAATATCAGCTACTGTGCTGAACTTATCAAAGGCGGAGAGGTTGTAGGAATGCCTACCGAAACCGTGTATGGTCTTGCCGCTAATGCTTTTGATGAAGCTGCTGTAGAAAAGATTTTCAAGGTTAAAAATCGCCCTGCTGATAATCCGTTAATTGTTCATATAGCAGATATAGATATGCTTAAAGAGCTTGCAGTAGATATTCCCGATATAGCGCTTTCGGTATGTAAAAAATTCTGGCCAGGGCCTATTACATTAGTTCTGCCAAAGAGTGATAAAATACCGTTTATTACTAGCGGAGGACTTGACACTGTCGGTATAAGACTTCCGTCAAATGAGGTCGCAAGGGAGCTTATCAAGGCTTGCGGATTGCCACTTGCCGCACCGTCGGCTAATCTGTCGGGAAGTCCAAGTCCCACAACGGCTGAACACGTATTTGATGATTTAAACGGCAGAATATATGCAATTCTTGATGGCGGCAGATGTTCTGTCGGCGTTGAATCGACAGTTATTTCTTTTGAGAGTGATATAATCAGATTATTAAGACCTGGCAGGATTTCTGTAGATGATTTAAAGACGGTAGCGTCTGAAGTAATCATTGACAAGGGTGTTTTAGATGTTATTTCAAATGATTCAAAGGTAAAATCACCAGGTATGAAGTATAAGCATTATTCACCTAAAGCTGATGTTGTACTTGTTGATGGATCAATCGAATTTTTTGAGAGATATGTTAGTGAGAGAAACTCTGCTGATACATATGTTCTGATTTTTGATAATGACAATATCTCTGATGATATTAAGTCAATTAGATACGGAAGTACCAGTGAACAGCAGGCAGAACGAATCTTTGCAGTTCTCAGAGAGATTGACAAAATAGGGGCAAAAAAGGTGTATGCGAGATGTCCGTCGAAGGACGGCGTAGGACTGGCTGTATATAACAGAATGATTCGTGCGGCAGGTTTCAAAGTTATTAAAGAGGGTGACTGAATGAAGTCTTATATTGTTGGGCTTACTGGTCAAAGCGGAGCAGGAAAAACAACCGTTTGCGATACCTTTAAGTCACTCGGATTTAGAGTTATAAATGCAGATCTGGTTTCAAGATATATAACCGAAAATAATAAAGCGTGTCTTGACAAGCTTAAAACAGCTTTCGGCGACGAATATTATGATCACGGTATTTTAAACAGAAGAAAGCTAGGCTCATTAGTCTTTGCGGACAGAAAAGAGCTTGATAAGCTTATGTCTATAACTTACCCATATATTATTGAAGAGATTAACAGGCGGATTGAAAAAATCGGTAACAATGAGATTATTGTTATTGACGCACCTACCTTGTTTGAAAGTGGGTTAAATAAAAGCTGTGACAGGATAGTAAGCGTTATTTCAGATAGAAATTTAAGACTTGAACGAATTATTAAGCGTGATAATATAACCGATGAAGAGGCTGAAAAGAGATTTTCATCTCAACTTTCCGAAAACTATTTTAGAGAAAACAGCGATTATATTATCGAAAACAATAGCAGTGAATATGATTTGAAAGAAAAGGCTGCTTTTATAGCACAGAGCATTAAGGAGATTTATTATGACTAGAAGGGCTAGAAGAAAGAATAGGGGAGCTGTATTTTTAGTTGTTATAATAATCCTTTTTGTAATTGCTTTTGCTATGTATAAGTCAGTACCTGCTTTTTTAAGGAAAAATGTCTATCCTAAAAAATATTCTGAATATGTGGAAAAATACAGCGAAGAATATGATATAGATGAAAATTTCATTTATGCTATAATAAAAACCGAGAGCGGATTTGATTGTGACGCCCAGTCAAACGTAGGGGCAATCGGGCTGATGCAGCTTATGCCGATAGCATTTGAAGAGGTTAGAAATAACATTGATGAAAATAAAGGTCTTGCGTTTTCGGATATGTATGTTCCGGAATATAATATAATGTATGGCAGCTGGTACCTGCATTATTTATATAAGCAGTTCGGTTCGTATGAGCTTACAATAGCGGCGTATCACGCAGGAATTACAGAGGTAAGAGGCTGGCTTGACAGCGGAGTGCTTGATGAAAATAATTTAAATCTTGACAACATACCAAGTGATTTTGCGGACACAAGGCATTACATAAACAAGGTCATAAACGCATATAAAGAGTATAACAGACTATACAGATAAAAACAGAAAGGATGATTTCTATGTCAGAATCAAAGGCAAAGGATTTAAAAGAGGAGCTTTTCACAAAAAAGAAAAATGCAGGATTTATTTTAAACGAAAACGATATAAAAGAGGCAGATGATTTCTGCAAAGGATATATGAGCTTTCTTGATGCTGCAAAGACAGAAAGAGAAGCAGTTTGTGAAGCAGTAAATATGCTTGAGGAAAATGGCTTTGTCGAATATAATTTTGACAAGGATTTAAAGTCCGGAGACAAAATTTATATAAACAACAGAGGAAAAGCAATTATTGCCGCAATTATTGGTAGTGATGATGTCAGCAAGGGATTTAAGATTAACGCAGCACATATTGATTCTCCCCGACTTGATTTAAAACAAAATCCGATTTATGAGGACAACCAGATTGGATTTTTTAAAACCCATTATTACGGCGGAATTAAAAAATATCAGTGGACTGCTATTCCTCTGGCACTTCACGGTGTTATTATCAATTCTAAGAATGAAAAGATTGAAGTAAAAATCGGAGAGGAGGAAAATGATCCCGTATTCTGCGTCTGTGATTTGCTTCCTCACTTAGCAACTCAGCAGATGAAGAGAACTCTTTCCGAGGGCGTTAAGGGCGAGGAGCTTAATATCATTATCGGCTCAAGACCATTTAAGGACGACAAGGAATCGGAAATGGTCAAGCTGAATATAATTAAGATTCTTAACGAGAAGTATGGAATCGCTGAAGACGATTTCATTTCAGCAGAGCTTGAGGCTGTGCCCGCATTCAAAGCAAAAGATATCGGATTTGATAGAAGTATGATAGGCTCTTACGGTCAGGACGACAGGGTTTGTGCTTATACTGCACTTAAGGCGCTTTTGGATTGTAATGGCGTGCCAAAGAAAACCGTTATTACTGTTTTAACCGATAAAGAGGAAACAGGAAGCGACGGCAACACAGGTCTTAACAGCTCTTACTTAAATTATTTTATCTACGATTTGGCTGAGAAGTTGGGTGGCAGGCCAAGACAGGTCATTTCAGCATCTGAGTGCCTTTCTGCCGATGTAAATGCCGCTTTTGATCCTACTTTCCCAGATGTACTTGAAATCAGAAACGCATCTAAAATCAACTATGGCGTTTGCGTAACAAAATTCACTGGTTCAAGGGGAAAATCCGGAACATCAGATGCTTCTGCGGAATTTGTTGCAAAGATAAGAAATCTATTGGACAGCAAAAATGTAATCTGGCAGACAGGCGAGCTTGGAAAGGTTGATTTAGGTGGAGGAGGGACTGTAGCCCAATATATCGCAAATCTGAACATTGATGTTATAGATGTCGGAGTTCCTGTGCTTTCAATGCACGCACCTTTTGAGATCACCTCAAAAATCGACACATATATGGCTTATAAGGCATTCAAAGTGTTTATTGAGGACTAATATTACTATCAATAAAATGCACCTGCAATTTTTTGTAGGTGTATTTTTTTTATGCTTTTAAATCGACATATTTATTAAAGGGCTTGGATTATACTATATATAAAGCGTGAGGTGAAGATCGTTGAAATGTATTTATGCCGATGTGTTGGTTATAACTAATATATACTTCACATATTTCTTTGTTAAGATCTTGACGCTTGTTTTTCACATTAAAGCTAAGCCAAAGCGTGTTGCTCTTGCGTCGGTGACAGGAGGTATATCATCTCTTTTGATTCTACTTCCCATAAGCGATTACATAATTACAGTTCTAAAGATTATAGCAGTAATTATAATTATTCTCATCTGTGGCTTATCAAAAGACAAATACGATTTAATAAAATACTCGCTGACTTTTATTCTTATCAACATAGTTTTTACAGGTCTATGTTTTTTTATCTGGCGATTGTCAGGCGGAAGAATGATTTATGTAAAGAATTTTACTGTATACTTTGACGTATCCTTGATAATGCTTATAATCGTCACAATTTTGGTATATTTCATAATGACCATAGCTGATTACTTTTTAATCAACAGAAGAAATCTTTCGGGTATGTATACAATTACATTTAATCTTTTTAACAAAGATTACTCCTTTAAAGGGATAGTTGATACAGGGAATAATCTATATGATTATTTTTCAGGACGATCTGTTATAATTTGCAGAAGTAATGAGCTTATGGGATTGTATAATGAGCTTTTGAATCAGAATATAAATACAGGCTTTAGACTTATACCATATGCCACAATTTCCGGTGATAGCCTAATACCAATCAAGTCAATGCAGGGTATTAAAATAACTAATGAAAACGGTAACACCAAAGAGGTGAGAGCGTGTATCGGCATTACAAGCAGTGAAGCAGATGAGATGGCGATATTTAATCCAAGTATTTTAAGTTGAATTTATATAAAACAGGAAAGGGGATAAGCTCTTAATAGAGCAAAATAAATGAAACTGAACTTACTATTTAACAGAATCCTAAGCAAGATAACAATTTTACTTAACAGAAAGAAAAAGTATATAGATTACATAAACGGTCACGAATCTCTTCCACCGCCACTTTCACCAGAGGAAGAGCAAAAAGCCTTTGAACAAATAAAGAATAATGATAAACGGGGAAGAGAAACCCTCATTGTTCACAATTTAAGACTTGTAGTTTATATTGCAAAAAAGTTTGAAACAACAGGCATAGGAATTGAGGATTTGATTTCAATTGGGACAATAGGTCTTATAAAGGCAGTAAACACATTTCAGGTTGACAAAAACATAAAGCTCGCAACATATGCCTCACGGTGTATTGAAAATGAAATACTAATGTTTTTGAGAAAATCAAATCAATATAGAAATGATATTTCAATCGACGAACCTCTTAATGTCGACTGGGACGGAAATGAGCTTTTGCTATCTGATATTCTAGGAACCGATGAAGATGTCGTAATAAGGGGAATTGAAAGCGAGGTTGAGCGGGAGCTTGTGCTGATTGAGATAGAAAAGCTGGGTGACAGAGAAAAGCGAATTATGAAAATGCGTTTTGGATTATCAGACGAAAAGGAAATGACTCAAAAGGAAGTTGCGGATATAGTTGGAATATCTCAATCATACATATCTAGACTTGAAAAGAGAATACTAAAAACAATAAAAGAAAATTTAGAAAAGATATGTTAGCACTCAAAAATTGCAAGTGATAGCACTCTAACATATAGAGTGCTAAATTTCATTGTAACATCACTAAATTTTCACAAAACGAACATATAAGAGCATTATTATGTAGTTGTTAGAAGGAAAGAAGTGATTCCAATGAACAAGAATTTTTAAGATGTTAGCAAAACAAATCATTTTTACTCAAGGAGGAATTTATTATGTTATACGGATTAACACCATTTGAGAAAAGCACATTTGATCTATTCAATGTTTTTCACGAGTTTGAAAAGGACTTTTTCAACACAAAGTCAACATCTGATTTAAGAGCCTGCAAGACTGATATCTGCGACAAGGGAGATAAGTTTGTTCTTGAAGCTGAATTACCTGGCTTTGCAAAGGAAGATATCAATATTGATATTAACGGCGATTATCTGACGCTGACTGCTTCGCATAAATCTGAAAAAGAGGATAAGGACAAGGACGGCAATTATATTTGCAGAGAACGGAGTTATGGCTCTTATCAGAGAAAATACAATATCTCTAATATTGATTCAAATGCTATTGAGGCTGAGTATAAAAACGGAATCTTAACTCTTGACCTTCCTAAGAAAACTAAAACAGAGCCTGAATCAAGAAGACTTGAGATAAAGTAACATTTCATTTTTGATTTTCCATATATTTTTAATTACCTGCTGTGTTTTTCACAGTGGGTATTTTTTTACCAGAAATTGACCTTGTTAATCATTATATTTTTTGCATATAAAAAAATCTCACTGCCAATAATTATATTAAAATAATTATTGGAGAAGATCATATATGCAATATAATAAAGTTGAGATAAGCGGAGTAAATACTTCAGAGCTTCCGACTTTAAAGGAATCAGAAAAGCTGGAGCTTTTAAAAAAAGTTAAGAATGGCGATAAGAAAGCCAGAGATGAGCTTATAAACGGAAATTTAAGACTAGTATTAAGTGTTTTACAGATGTTTGCCGGTAGGGGAGATTCACCAGACGATTTATTTCAAGTCGGGGTTGTGGGATTGATAAAGGCAATAGACAATTTTTCTCTTGAATATGATGTTAAGTTTTCAACATATGCATTTCCGATGATTCTGGGAGAGATAAGAAGGTACCTAAGAGATAATTTTCCTATACGGGTGAGTCGTTCTTTGCGTGATTTGGCATACAAAGCGATGCAGGCGAAAGAAAAATATCTTAACGAGCATCAGAAAGAACCTAAAATAGACGAAATAGCAAAAATGATAGATGTAAAAACTTCAGACGTTGTAACAGCGCTTGAATCAATCTGCGATCCGATTTCGATATACGAGCCAGTATATTCCGATTCCGGAGACGCTTTGTTTGTGCTGGATCAGATAGGCGACGGAAATAATGATATTAGCTGGCTTAATGAAATTTCCTTAAAAGAGGCAATATCCAAGCTTATGCCAAGAGAGAAAAACATACTGAGTCTTAGATTTTTTCAGGGTAAAACTCAGGTTGAGGTAGCAAAAAGCATAGGAATTTCTCAGGCTCAGGTTTCAAGACTTGAAAAGGGAGCATTGGAGCAGATAAAAAAACAGTTCTGCTGAATAATCTAAATTTATAAAATCACGGACTTGACAATTTAAGAAAATTGTGTTAATATATCTAAAACTAAAAGCTGTGATAAGAATAAGTAGCTTATCCTTGTTATTTTAAGAGAGCTTTCGGTTGGTGTGAGAAAGCAATAACACGATTAGTGAATACATCTTTGAGCTGATATTCTGAAATAATAGTAGGTTTATTCGATTAACGCCCGTTATAGCGTTATGAGTTCGCGGTTAATGTTTAGTCGTGATAAATTGAGGTGGTACCACGATTTATTCGTCCTCTGGCTGATGTCAGAGGACTTTTATTTTAATATTAAGGGGTGATATTCGTGAAATCAGGATTTGATTTCATCGTTTATGAATAAGTGAAAACAGTATAATTTATCTATAAAGAATAAAATACAATTTCGGAGGAATAAAAATGACAGTATTTGAAGATTTAAAAAGAAGAGGACTTATTGCACAGCTTACAGATGAAAAGGAAATTGAGGAGCTTGTCAACGAAGGAAAGGCGACATTTTATATCGGCTTTGACCCGACAGCCGACAGTCTGCATGTTGGGCATTTTATGGCTCTTTGTCTGATGAAGAGAATGCAGATGGCAGGGAACAAACCTATAGTTCTTATCGGCGGGGGAACCGCTATGGTAGGCGATCCGTCGGGAAGAACAGATATGAGAAAGATGATGACTCCTGAAACTATTCAGCATAATGTTGATTGCTTTAAAAAGCAGATGAGCCGTTTTATTGATTTCTCAGAGGAAAAGGCTATTGTTGTAAATAATGCCGACTGGCTTATGAATTTAAACTATGTTGAGGTTTTAAGAGAAGTAGGACCTCACTTTAGCGTAAACAGAATGCTTTCGCATGAGTGTTATAAGCAGAGAATGGAAAGAGGATTATCTTTCCTTGAGTTTAATTATATGATTATGCAAAGCTATGACTTCTATGTTCTGTATCAGAAGTACGGATGCAATATGCAGTTCGGCGGAGACGACCAATGGGCAAATATGCTGGGCGGAACTGAGCTTATCAGACGAAAGCTCGGCGAGGATGCTTATGCTATGACAATCACTCTCTTGCTCAATTCCGAGGGCAAAAAGATGGGCAAGACTGAGAAGGGCGCTGTATGGCTTGATGCTGAAAAAACCTCTCCTTATGATTTCTATCAGTACTGGAGAAATGTTAATGATGCTGATGTTATTAAGTGCCTGAAGATGCTTACTTTTGTTCCTATCGAGGAAATAGAGGAAATGGAAAGAACAATGGAGGGCGCAGAGCTTAACAAAGCGAAAGAGATTTTAGCTTACGAGCTTACAAAGCTGGTTCACGGAGAAGAGGAAGCAAACAAATCTCAGAGCGCCGCAAAATCTGTTTTTGGAATGGGAAACGCAAGCGATGATATGCCGACAACTAAAATCAGCGCTGACGATTTAAATGAAGACGGAAGTATAGGGCTTTTGACCCTTTTGGTTAAGTGTGGTCTTGCAACATCAAATGGTGAGGCAAGGAGACTTGTTCAGCAGGGCGGTGTATCAATAAACGATGAAAAGATACTTGATCCAAAGGCTATGGTAACTCTTGATGGACCTGTCATCATAAAAAAGGGAAAGAAAGTTTTCCACAAGGTTGATAAAGAATAACAATTTAAGGTGAAGAGCAATATTGCTTTTCACCTTAAATTTTATCTATCCTTCATTCGTCTTTTAATTTGTCTTATATCCGTTCCGAAGAATCTATATGTATTATACATTCCTGTAAATCTTGATATGATCCTGTCGTCATATTTATCATTGAGCTCTGATAGAGAAAGGTTTGTAGAAACGATTGTTGGAACCTCCATATTTATTCGTGTGTTTATGATATTATACAGCGTTGAATTATTAAAAGGTGTTGAAAACTCAGAGCCTAAGTCGTCAAGAATAACCAAATCTGCATTTATAATAGCTTCAACAGTATTTCCATTGCTTCTCCTGAAATGATCGTTTTCAGCTCTGATAAGGAAGTTGTTTATTGAATCAAAAGCTACATTAAAGCCTTTTTCAATCAGCGCTTTTGCTATCATAGATGAAATAAAGGTTTTGCCGAGACCTGTATTACCAAAGAAAAACAAAGAGCAGGAATTCTTTGAAAATGTATCAACATAATTCTTACACTGAGCAAGAATATCGCTCATTCTCTCTCTTGGTATAATACCGGAACTATCGGGGATATTTGAGTAAAGTTCCATATTAAATTCTTCGAAATCGTGAAGCTCAATCTTACAGCTTTCGTTAAGCTCTTCAACAGTGTATTTTTTGATAAGCTCATTGAAGCAGTTACACCTGTTACCGTTTACATATCCGCTGTCATCACAAATAGGGCAGGTGAATTTTGCCGTTAAGTAGTCTTCGGGATAACCGAATTCTCTAAGCATTACTTTTATCTTTAATTGGTTTTGAAGGTTTTTATTTTTGAGTTCATCAATGATCTTGTCAATGTCACCGCTATGTGAAATTATTGCCCTTGACAGATCAATGCTTGTCTTTAAAATTCTGTTATATAATGAATCTATTTCTGGTGCCTTTTGACTTATTTCAGCTTTGTGAAGCTCAAGCGTTTGGAAAGCCTTGTTTCTTCTGCTTTCTATTTCCGAAGCAGCTTTAGTAAAAGCCGTTGGTGAGATGTTATTATTCATTACTGTATCAATCCTTTCCCTTTATTTTAGGAACATGATTTAATGTGAATTCGTCAAACTCATTTAGATCGTATGAATGATCTTTTTTATTTTTCTTTGAATTATACTTTTTGGCTTTGGCATCGTGGATATTGACCTCATCTGGGGTAAATATCTTTTCATTCGCCCAGCTTGTTATAATTTTATTTATATAAGGGAATGAAAGCTTGTTTATCTGGTCAACACATTTTTCATAAGCAAGCCCAATCATATCAATGTCAAATCCCAAATCAGTCCATGAATTTATATATTCCTTTTGTTTTTTAGTAAGATTTGTAGTCATACCGAATAATTTGGCAACTTTGCTTTCAACGGTATGTGATTTCATCAATTTAATTATTTCTGCTTCAACCTGTTGATAAGAAGTAATATCCTGCTCAAACCAAGCTTCGGCAATGCTTTCAACATATCTTATACTTGATTTTCCAATATCATCGCAATATTGAACAAGCAGAAGTATTGATGCAACCGGAAAGCCGTAATTTTCAACTAAATTTATGTATCCGCATTGTTCGGTAAATCTCAAATTCCTTTTTAGTATTACTTCAAGCTGTGAGAACATTTCCTTAATTTCTTTTTGGCTATTTACAATATCAGCTATTTCTTTAGAAGAATATTTTGCGTGACTTTTCTTCTCCAATGAGTTCTTTGCCGGATTTTCTGCAGGAAGAATTGATGCTTGTTTTGCAGTAACATTTACTGCAACTGGATCTGTTTTATTTTCTTTAGAATTATCCTTATTAGCTTTTCTTAAAACTGTAACATTAAGTACCGAAAAAATCTCGTGCTGACTCCAATAAACAATGGCATCATCGACAATATCGGTTGAAATTCCCGTAGTTACGCTTATATCCTCTGATACTATTTCATTTTTATCACTGGATAATATATATAAGAGTACCTTTAAAAAATCACCGCTGCAAAGCTTGATGTGCTCAGAAACTACCTTACAGGGAACAGTAAAGAATTGACCCCAGTTTTTTCTCTCTATTTTGTACTTCATTTTACACCTCAATTATAGAACCAGAAAAAATAGCTGATAAACTAAAAACAAAACATTATTATTTATTCGACATAAAAATATAATTTAGTATAACACATAAAAAAATCATTTGCAATTCAAAATATTCATAAATTTACTTGAAATAACTGTTATTCTATGTTATAATACACTATATATAATTAAAAGGGAGCTTAGTTTTGAAAAATAAGTCTATATGTTGTATTGATAATGTTTTTTCAATAGAAAATTTAAAAAATTTAATAACGGTTATACACGGTGAGAATACACCTTTGTGTTATTTGCATTCCTTCGGCTGTCAGCAAAATGCTACCGACGGCGAAAAGATAAAGGGTATGCTTGCAGAAATCGGGTACGATTTTACCGATGATACAGAAAAAGCTTCTCTGATTATTATGAACACTTGTGCTGTACGCGAACACGCCGAGGACAGAGTTTTCGGCAATATAGGAAAATTCAAGAAATTAAAGAAAGAGAAACCCGATACAATTATATGTGTATGTGGCTGTATGGCACAGCAAAAGCATATTGCTGAGAGAATAAAGAATAACTATCATCAGGTTGATTTGGTATTTGGAACTTTTGCTTATAATAAGTTTTATGAAATGCTTTATGAGGTTTTGAAAACCAAAAGCAGAGTGTTTAACATAAGTGAGCAGGATGACAGTATAAATGAGAATTTAAAACAGCTTAGAGACAGCAAGATAAAGGCATCAGTTCCGATAATGTATGGCTGCAACAATTTCTGCACATATTGTATAGTGCCGTATGTTAGAGGCAGAGAGCGTTCAAGACCTGTCGAGGCAGTTTTTGATGAAGTATCAGATTTAGTTAAAGCAGGATATAAGGAGATAACTCTGCTCGGTCAGAATGTTAATTCTTACAGCTATGGTTTTCCGCAGCTTTTGAAAAGGCTGAATACTATTGAGGGCGATTTCAGAATCCGCTTTATGAGTTCTCACCCAAAGGACGCAACATCTGAGCTTATTGATACAATACTTGATTGTGACAAAGTATGCAAGCATCTTCATTTGCCTATGCAGTCAGGGTGTAACAGAGTGCTCAAAGAGATGAACAGAAAATACACCGTTGAGGAATATGCAAAAATCATTGATTATGCAAGAGAAATAAATCCTGATTTTTCATTCACAAGCGATATAATTGTGGGATTTCCGGGCGAGACATATGAGGAATTCTGTGAGACAAAGAAAGCTATAAATAGATTTAAATTCGATAATATATATTCATTTGTCTACTCAAAAAGAAGTGGAACAAAGGCCGCTTTAATGGAGGATAACATAAGCCATAAACAAAAGGGCTTATGGCTCAGAGAGCTTTTGCTTGAGCACAGAGAAAACAATGTTTCGTGGATGTCAAGATTTGTTGGCAAGACGTTAAAGGTTCTAGCTGAGAAAGAGGGAAGAACCTCTGAACATCATCTTAACGGAAGAAGTGATGAAAATATTATTGTCGAATTTATTGGCGATAAGGCTTTGATTGGAAGCTTTGTTAATGTAAAAATAACTAAAGCAATGAACTGGGCTTTGCTCGGGGAAATTGTTTAATATATTAAAGTATAAAGGAGATTTATTATGTCAGTTATTGAAATGACAAGGGAGCTTGGAAAGGCTCTGCAAGAGGATGAAAGATACAAGAAGTACCAGGAAGCAAAGGTTAATAATGATAAGGACACCGAGCTTCAAAATATGATAGGCGAATTTAATGTTAAGAGAATGCAGCTTAATCAGGAGATGCAGAAGCAAGAAAAAGATTCTGAGGCTATGCAAAGACTTGACGGCGAGTTGAAAGAAGTTTATAACAAGATTATGGCAAATCCTAATATGGTAAAGTTTACTGATGCTCAGCAGAAAGTTGAAAAGCTTATAAATTCCATAAACTTTATTATCAGCATGGCTGCTAACGGAGAAGATCCAATGACCTGTCCTGAGGAACAGCCTGCAAGCTGTGGAGGAAGCTGTTCAACCTGCGGAGGTTGTCACTAATTTTAATTTATGTTTTGTTAGAGAGGTGAGTTCAAGTGAGATTAGCCGATGTTGATGTATCAAAGCTTTCGCCGATGATGCAAAAATATGTTGAAGTCAAGAAGAACTATAAGAATCACATTGTATTTTATAGGCTTGGTGATTTTTATGAAATGTTTTTTGATGACGCTATTGTTGTATCTCGTGAGCTTGAGCTTACTTTAACAGGGCGTGACTGCGGCTTAGAGGAGAGGGCTCCAATGTGCGGAGTTCCTCATCATGCCTGTGATGTTTATTTAAAAAAGCTGATTGATAAGGGCTTTATGGTTGCCATCTGTGAGCAGACAGAAGATCCGTCACAAGCAAAAGGACTGGTAAAAAGGGAAATTGTGCGAGTAGTTACACCAGGAACGCTGATTGAGAGCAGTATGCTTGACGAAACGCAGAACAACTATATTTGCTCAGTCTTCTATAATGATAGTGAAGTGTCAATTTGTTTGACTGATATTTCTACAGGAGAAGTGCATCTATATTTATTCAACGGATCAGATAAGGTATCGGACGCTGTGAATGAGCTTTCACGGTTTGAGCCTGTTGAGGTGTTGATGAACGACAAGGTTTTAAAGCTCAATGCGATAACATCGTTTATTAAAGAAAAGCTTAAGGCGAGTGTTTCGATTCTCGATGATAAGGATTTTGATATTTCGGTCAATAGAGAAGTTGTCTGCGAGCAGTTTTCTGTTACTGATTTGTCCGTTCTTTCGATAAATGAAAATAACGCAGAGGCAAATGCTGTAAGCGGTCTATTTAAATACATATATGATACACAAAAGGTTTTGATAGGCAGATTTACGGGTATTATAAAGCACGAAAACGATCCTCTTATGACCTTAGGTCTTACGGCTAGGAGAAATTTAGAGCTTATTGAAACTTTAAGAAACAAGGAAAAGAAAGGCACTCTGCTTTGGGTTCTTGATAAAAACAAAACATCTATGGGAAAAAGGCTTCTTAAAACCTTCATAGATCAGCCGCTGACTAACCCTACTAAGATAATGCAAAGACTCGACTCTGTTGAACAGCTTATCAAAAATCCTGTTGTACTAGGTGATTTAAGTGAAGCATTGGCAGGAGTTTATGATATTGAGCGTCTTATGACAAGGGTAATGTATAAAACGGCAACGCCCAGAGATTTAAAATCACTGTCAGCAACTGCAAAAAAGCTTCCTGAGATAAAAAGGCTGTTATCATCATTTTCCGCAAAACAGTTGGTTGAGGAGAATGCTAAGATTTCAACACTTCAGGATGTTGAAAACCTGATTGAAAATTCTATTGTTGACGAACCGCCTGTTAATACAAAGGACGGCGGAGTAATAAAAGACGGATTTAACAAAAATCTGGACGAGCTTCGTGATATAATTCACGGAGGGAAAAGCATTATTGAAAACATTGCTGAAAGAGAAAGAGAACGAACAGGAATTAAAACGCTTAAAGTCGGATACAATCGTGTATTCGGATATTATATTGAGGTAACTAAACCAAATATTGATTTAGTACCTGATAGCTATATAAGAAAGCAAACTCTTACAAACTGTGAGAGATACATAACTGAAGAGCTTAAAGATGCTGAAAATACTATTCTTGGTGCTAATGATAAGGTCATCTCACTGGAGCAGGACATATTTACTGAAGTGAGAGATTATATTGCAAAGCAGTTGACTATCGTTCAAGTAACTGCTTCGGCTCTTGCTTTGATTGATGTCCTATGTTCGTTTGCAAATGTTGCAACAGCAAACAACTATTCTAAGCCCGAGATAGCTATTGACGGCGTGATTGATATAAAAAAGGGAAGGCATCCTGTTGTTGAGCTTATGCAAAAAGACGAGGTGTTTGTTCCAAATGATGCATATTTAGACTTGACAGAGAACAAAATGAGCATCATAACCGGTCCAAATATGTCAGGTAAATCTACTTATATGAGGCAGATTGCACTTATAACCCTTATGGCACAGATAGGCTCATTTGTACCTGCTGAGTATGCAAAAATCTCAGTTGTAGATCAGATATTTACAAGAGTAGGAGCTTCAGATGATCTGACATCGGGACAGTCTACTTTTATGGTTGAGATGAGTGAGGTCGCAGAGATTGTTAAAAATGCAACCCGGAACAGTCTGGTTATTTTAGACGAAGTCGGCAGGGGAACATCAACCTTCGACGGAATAAGTATAGCAAGAAGTGTAGCAGAGTATATTTCCGGTTCTAAAAAACTGGGCTGTAAAACCCTCTTCGCAACTCATTATCACGAGCTTATTGAGCTTGAGAACGAACTCAGCGGAGTAAAGAATTACAGCGTTGCCGTTAAGAGAACTAATCAGGGAATAAAATTCCTTAGAAAAATCGTTAGAGGTGGAGTTGACGAAAGCTACGGAATTGAAGTTGCAAAATTAGCGGGGCTTCCGTCAAAGATAATTAACCGTGCTAATGAACTCTTAGAGGGGTTTGAAGAGGAACAGAGCAAGGTAAATATATCAAACCAAGATGAAATGCAAATTGATATGGATAGTATCAATGAGAAGATTGCAATAGAAAAGTTAAGAAAAACAAACATTGATGAAATGAACGACGAAGAACTGAGATTTTACATTAAGGATGTTTTGAAATTCATTTAGTGAATGGAGCGTAGTCGCAAAATGCCTAAAATAAATGTATTGACAAAAGAAGTTGCTGAACTGATAGCGGCAGGTGAGGTCATAGAGCGTCCGTCATCTGTTATCAAGGAACTTCTGGAAAATTCGATAGATTCGGGTGCTAATGTGATAACCGTTGAGATTAAAAACGGTGGACGCACATATATGAGGGTTACCGACAACGGCTGTGGAATGTCCGGTGAAGATATTCCTACGGCTTTTCTCCGTCACGCCACAAGCAAGATTAAATCTAAATACGATTTAGATAAAATTCTAACCCTTGGCTTCAGAGGAGAAGCACTGGCATCTATCTGTGCTGTATCAAAAACGGAAGTGCTTTCAAAGGTTATAGATCAGGATTATGGAACTCATTATATCATTGAAGGTTCTGAAGAAAAGGTGAATGAAAAATCCGGCTGCCCGGATGGAACAACGATAGTTATAAGAGACATATTTTATAACATTCCCGCTAGACTGAAATTTTTGAAAAAGGATGTTACAGAGGGGAATGCTGTTTCGGCTGTTGTATCAAAGCTGGCACTGTCTCACCCTGAAATATCTTTCAAGCTTATTCGCGACAATAAAACCGAGCTTGTAACAGCAGGGGACGGAAAGCTGTTTTCTGCGATATATTCAGTTTTCGGAAAGACCTTTGCAAGCACTCTTATTCCTGTTGATTATTCATATAATGGAATAACTGTTAAGGGATATACTGTAAAGCCCCTTGACGCAAAGCCTAAACGGACATTTCAGAACTTTTTTATAAACAACAGATATGTAAAGTCAGTCACCTGTATGGTATCATTAGAAGAGGCATACAAAAATCAGATAATGACAGGAAAATTTCCGGCGTGTGTGCTGTGTATAGATATTCCGCCAAGTCTTGTTGATGTAAATGTTCATCCTGCGAAGATAGAAGTAAAATTTTCTAATGAGAAATTGATATATGAAAGCGTTTATTTTGCCGTTAAAAACGCACTGCTTCAAGACTCTTCACCAAAAGAGCTTGAACTTGAAAGCAAAAAGCACTTTTCGAGCAGTGAGCTTCATCAGTTCAGCAAGCCTGTCAGTGGAGTTCAGACGACTCTCAGCTTCAAGCCGGAATCACTCGCCGATAACACCAGTAAGTCAGATGATTTTGTAAAGACTTATTTAAAAACATATGAAGAATGTTTAAGGGTTGAAGCTCCTGAGACTGAAAATGACAGCTATAAAAATGAAAGTAATAATGACATTACAAAGCTTATTCCCGAAGAGCCAAAGGACTTAGATGACTATAAGTTTTTGGATAGTTCTTCATTCATTAAGAAAGAGCCTGTCAGTCCTGAAAATTCAGTTGTGGAAAACGAGTTTAATAAATCAAAGCCTTTGGTAATCGGAGAGATTTTTAACACTTATATCATTGTTGAAAAGGATGATGAGATGTACCTTTTTGACAAGCATGCTGCTCACGAAAGATATATCTTTGAAAAAATCAAAAGTGAATCTGATAAGCTTGATTCACAAATGCTTTTTGAGCCATGTGATGTTTTGCTGTCCTATGATGAATATGATGCACTTGTTTCTAACATTAAAAACGCCAAGCGGTTAGGGTTTATTCTAGAGGACGCAAACGCTCCAAGTATTAAGGTTTTGGGAGTGCCGGTGGTTATTGAGGATACTGATCCGTCTGATATAATCTCAGAGCTTGCTCACAATTTCTTAGAGCATCGTCAGAACCCAAATTTGTCACTTTTTGATGAGCTTTATCATTCAATCGCCTGCAAGGCGGCTATAAAGGGAAACATAAAGTCGGATAATATAGAGCTTCAAAGTCTCATAGATAAAATATTTGACGATGAAAATATAAGATACTGTCCTCATGGAAGGCCTGTTTTTACGAAAATCTCAAAGAAAGAAATTGAAAAACAATTCAAGCGTATTGTGTAATCTCATTTTAAGGAGAGTTTTAATTGGCAAAGCAACCTATTATCGTAGTTCTCGGACCTACTGCATCAGGAAAAACAGCATTGGCCATTGAGCTGGCAAAGCATTATAACGGAGAAGTAATCTCTGCCGACTCTATGCAGATATACAAGGGTATGGATATACTTACTGCAAAGCCCACAGCGTCTGAAATGCAGGGTGTAAATCATCATCTTATAGATTTTTTAGAGCCTGAAACAAATTTTAGCGTTGCTGATTATGTTAGACTAGCAAATGATGCTGTTGATGATATTGTAAGTCGAGGAAAGCATGTCATTCTTGCAGGCGGGACGGGGCTTTATATAAACTCGCTTATTGATAACATAAAATTCGATGAGACAACAGGAGATAAGGAGTTTCGTGAGAGGCTTTTTGCTCTTGTAAAGGAAAAGGGAAACCACTATCTTTGGAAAAAGCTATATGAAGTTGATGAATCTTCTGCATTAACTATTCACGAAAACAATGTTCCCAGAGTTGTAAGAGCATTAGAGGTTTTTGAAAAAACAGGAGAAAAACTATCAGAACATAAAAAATCCAGCAGACTTGAAGAGTCAAGATTTATTCCTGTAATTATAGGTCTTACCTTTTCGGATAGGCAGCTGCTTTATGATAGGATAAACAAGAGGGTAGACGCTATGATTGCAGATGGTCTGATAGACGAGGCAGAAGAAATATATATAAATAAAAAGCTTAATACAGCACATCAGGCGATCGGTTATAAAGAGCTTATCCCATATTTTTGTGGACAAGCTTCACTTGAAGATTGTATAGATAAAATAAAGATGGAAACAAGACGATATGCAAAGCGTCAGCTTACCTGGTTTAGAAGAGATGAGCGGATTTTTTGGATAGAGGTTGATAAATACAAAAATATTGAAGAAATTTCAGAAAAAGTGAAAAAACATATAGCCAAATGTATAAATTTATGATATAATCATTATATATTTTGAAAGGAAGAGACAATATGAACAAGGGAATGAATTTGCAGGATGTATTTTTAAATCAGGCTAGAAAAGAAAAGGTGCCTGTAACAATTTTTTTAGTGAACGGATTTCAGTTCAAGGGATTTGTTCACGGCTTTGACAGCTACATAGTTATTTTAGAATCTGACGGAAAGCAGAATGTAGTTTATAAGCACGCAATTTCTACAATTGCTCCTTCAAAACCTATAAATTTACTTGATTCAAATAATGATAATTAGATTATTCATTTGATTACTTGAGGTTATAAAAATGAATTCAATTACAGTTAAAGTTATGGGTGTTGCTTTATCTGTTTTTATATTGATTATGGTTGGCAGTCAGATTGCCTTTATGATAAATGACTCTCACAACACCGAGGAAGCCGTGCTTTATACCGTAAATGAGAATATTTCTTTCAAGGGAATGTTTCTGCGTGATGAACGGATTATAAAGTATAATAATACAACCGATGGAGTTGTAAATTATCTGTATAATGACGGTTTAAAGGTTTCTGAGAGTTCTGATATCGCAAAGGTTTATAGTAATGAAGACCAAATTTATTATAGAAACAGATTATCAAGGCTTAAAAAAGTTTTATCTGATTTAAGAAGAGCTCAAAGGCCGGGTACAACTAATTATGTGCAGGCAGAGGCTCTAAGAAGTAATATAGAGAATTCTTATCTTAGTGTTACTAATATGATTCAGAAAAAGGATTATTCGTCAATTCTCTCTGAGAGTGATGATATGCTTTACACAATGAATATATATAACATTGTTACAGGAAGAGTCGATAATTTTAAGCCCACATTAAAGCAGTTAAAGTCTGAAATAAAAGAGTTTAAAGCGCAAATCGAGGCGCCTATTGGCAGCGTTAAATCAAGCAGTGCAGGTTATTTTGTAAAATCTGTTGATGGATATGAGGCTTCAGTATCGTATGATGATATAGAAAATATGTCAACTGATGAGCTCAAAAAGCTTCTTGATATAGAGCCTGAGATTCCCGAAAATGCAGTAGGAAAGCTATTAAAAAGCTACGAGTGGAAATTCCTCGGCATAATAGAAAACACAAACAAATTTTTAATTAACGATGGATTATCCATCAGATTCAATTCGTCTAATAAGGTATATGACGTTACGGTTGATAGTATTAAGCCAATTGACGGAACTGATACAAGTGTTATAATTCTTAGCTGTAATGAGATTGACGAAGCTGTGTTGAACAGCAGATTTGACAATGCTGAGCTGATTTTTGATGAATATACAGGAATTAAGCTTCCAAGAGAGGCTATCAGGTTTCAGGGCAATCAAAAGGGTGCCTATGTTATGCAGGGGCAAGATATTACTTTTAAAAAGGTTGATGTAATATACGAAGGCGATGATTATGTGTTGTCAAGAAACACCTCAGATGACAATTATCTTCTTTTATATGACAAAATTCTTTTAGAGGGGGTCAGTGCAGATGAAGTCTCTTCATCAGGAACATCAAACGACTCAGGAACAGATTAAGAATAAAAAATTTGAATATTTAGTTGAAAACTATAAAGAAATATGTTATAATATAAAAGATAGTAATTCTAAATACAGAGATAATGATGATAATATACGAATTATGGCTGTTACCAAGACTGTGGAGCCTGAGCTTATCAACTTTGCTATTGAGCAGGGAATAAATTTGCTGGGCGAAAACCGAGTTCAGGAGTTCCTTTCAAAGAAGGATTCATACAAGCCATGCGAAGTTCAGTTTATAGGGCATTTACAGACAAACAAGGTTAAGTATATTATCAATGATGTATCTCAGATTCAATCTGTTGATAGCTTTAAGCTGGCGCAAGAGATTGATAGACAGGCTAGGAAAAATGATAAAGTAATGAATATACTTATCGAGGTAAATATCGGTGATGAGTTATCAAAAAGCGGTATTTCAAAAAGTGATGTTTTAGAGCTTGCAAAGAGAATAACAGAGCTTGAAAATGTCAGGATAAACGGTTTGATGGCTATTCCGCCGATAAATGCCGGTGATAGTATATACGCCAGTTTGCAGGAGCTTTATCAAGAAATAGGACAAAAGAAAATAAATCGTATCAATATGAATGTACTTTCTGTTGGTATGTCGGGAGATTACATAAAGGCCGTTAAGTACGGTTCTAATCTCGTGAGAATAGGAACTAAGCTCTTCGGAGCCAGAAAATACTTGGAGGTATCAAAATGAGTGTTATGCAAAACTTGAAAAACCTTTTCATCGGTAGCGATGAAACAGCAGATGACTATGAGTCTTTCTACGGCAGGGAAGATATGTCATCACAAGATGTCAGCGATAGAAGAAACAGAGAAGTAAAAATCGCTGCAACAACTACTTTACAGATCGTTCTTGCAAGACCTACAGATTTTTCAGAGGTTAAGGCGATCGGTGACGATCTTAACGATCAGAAGACTGTTCTTCTCAACCTTGAAACAGTCAGAAGCGAGGACGCTAAGAGAATTCTTGACTTTTTGTCCGGAGTTGCATATGCAAATGGTGCTGACATCAAGATGATGGCTCAAAAGACATTTGCAATTATGCCTAAGAATGTTGGATTCCAGGGCGTTGACTTGATGAATGAATTAGAGAACAACGGATACAGCTTTTAATGAAGGAGTTTAACAGCTCTTTCTTGAAGAATCTATCAAAGCAGGATCATCTACTTGTTGATAAAATCGTTGATTGGACTAATATTGCAAATGAGAAGTATACGGAGAAATTCTCATTCTTTTTGGATTGCCATCAGTCAAAGATTGCGAAACAGGTACTTGATTCGCTAAAATTTGATAACTATAAATTTTTTGGCGGTTATGATGATGCTCACAGGCTTGTTCTGGGGGTTTTTCCGCCTTATAATGAAATTAGCAACAATGATTTTCCTGTAAAAGGACTGACTTTTACATACAGAAAATGTGATGTTTTGACGCATCGTGATGTTCTTGGAAGCCTAATGTCATTAAAGATTTTAAGAGAATGTATAGGCGATATTATCATCAGCGAGGGCAAAACAATTGTCTTTGTTGTTGACAAAATTCTGCCTTTAATTCTTGAAAATGTACATAAAATCGGTAGAATAGGTGTTAAGACAGAAATCGGATTTGATTTATCAGATGTTGCTTTAGAACAAAAATTTTCTGATATAAGTGGTACAGTTGCGTCTTTGAGAGCAGACTGCGTCATTGCACTGGCGATAAACAAGAGTCGGGAAAAGACTTCACAACTTATAAAAACGAATGGTGTTATTATAGATTATGACGAAGTATTTTCTCCCAGCTATGAAATGTGTGAAGGTATTTGCTTTTCCATTCGTGGGTACGGAAAATTTTTGTTAGGCTCTGTTAATGGGCTGTCAAGGAAAAATCGTTTACACATAACGATTAAAAAATACGATTAAATATTTCTTTAGGAGGCAATATTATGATCAATCCAAACGATATAGCTGAAAAAACCTTTGAAAAAGCTACATTCGGTTACAAATCTGAAGATGTTGACGAGTATCTTCTCGGTCTTTCAAAAGCATTTGCTGATGTAGTTTCTCAGAATCAGGAGAGCGAGGCTAAAATTATCAAGCTTGTTGAAAAAATCAATGAGTATAGAAATGATGAAGACGCTATTAAAGAGGCATTGCTTGGTGCTCAGAAGCAGGGTCACAAGATTATTTCCGAGGCAAAGGCTGAGGCTGAGGCTATACTGAATAAGGCTCGTGAGGAGCAGGAAATTGTTTCACGCCAAAGCGCTGAGGAATGTGACAGGATTGTTCGTGAACACAAGGCTAAGTGTGAAACTCTTATTAGAGAAAATACTGAAAAAACCGAAAACAGAATTAAGTCATCTAAGATTCAGAGTGAGCAGGAGGCTGAAAACCTTGCTAAGTTGAAGGTTGAGGTTACACGCTTTAAGGCTCAGCTTACTGAACTTTACAACAAGCAGTTAAGACTTATTATGGAGCTTCCTGAGATTTCCGAAGATGAGGTTGAACAGATTATTGCTGAGAAGGAAGCAAGAGAGAAGAAGCTTGAAGAGAGTAAAGCTATTATCGATAAGGCACAGGAGATTGCTGCTCATGGAGGTGTTAAGGACAACTTCCACTATGAGGGAAATAAATATACTCCTGATGAAGGTCATTACGGTGATTTGAAATTCGGAAAAAACAACTAAGATTTAAGGAGACTTTTTATTGATGCCACAGGACTATAACATTTCGTTAAACTTACCTAAAACAGAATTTCCTATGAGAGGCAATCTCCCTAAGAGAGAGCCCGAGATACTCAAAAAATGGGATGAAGAAAATCTTTATGAGGATATAATCAAGAAGAATGAGGGCAAGCCTAACTATACTTTGCATGACGGACCTCCATATGCTAACGGCGACATTCACCTTGGAACTGCTTTAAACAAGGTTTTAAAAGATATTATTGTTAAGTATAAGAATATGAGTGGCTTCCGTTCTCATTATGTACCGGGCTGGGATACACACGGACTTCCTATTGAGTTAAAGGCAATGAAAGCTATTGGAGTTGAAAATGGTGCTATTCCTCCTGTTGAGTTAAGAAAGCATTGTAAAGATTTTGCTTTATCTTTTATGGAAAATCAAAAAGAGCAGTTCAAAAGGCTTGGCGTTTTAGGTGATTTTGATAATCCTTATCTGACATTGAAGCCTGAGTTTGAGGCAAGAGAAGTTGAAGTCTTTGGCGAATTTGCTAAAAAAGGCTATGTATATAAGGGCTTAAAGCCTGTTTATTGGTGTCCTGAATGTCAGACTGCTTTGGCTGAGGCAGAGATTGAGTATTCAGACGATCCTTGTCAATCTATTTATGTTAAGTTCAAGGTGTCTGACGACAAGGGACTATTCACTGAAAAGGGAATAGACATAAATAACACATACTTCGTTATCTGGACAACTACTACATGGACACTTCCTGGTAACCTAGCTATTTGCCTTGGTCCTAATTATGATTATGCTGTTGTTAAGGCTGAAAATGGCGAAAACTATGTAATGGCTGAATATCTTGTTCCTGTAACAATGGAAGCTGCGGGAATTGAAAAGTATGAGGTTGTAGCTAAGTTCCTGGGCAGTGATTTAGAGGGAATAAAGACGGCCCATCCGTTTATGAACAGACCATCGCCAATCATTCTCGGCGATCATGTTACATTGGAAAGCGGTACAGGCTGTGTTCATACAGCTCCCGGCTACGGTGTTGACGACTTTGAAGTATGTAAGAAATATGATGATATAGGAATCGTTGTCGGCGTTGACGGAAAGGGCATTTTAACTAAAGATTCCGGAATGTTTGAGGGTTTGACAACTGATAAGGCTAATAAAGTAATTGCCGAGCATTTAAAGGAAACAGTGGCTTTGTTTGCTATCGAAGATATTGAACACCAATATCCGCATTGCTGGAGATGTAAGTCACCAATTCTTTTCAGAGCTACTGAGCAGTGGTTCTGTTCTGTTAAGAACTTTAAGGACGAAACTGTTAAGGCAATTGAAAACGTTGAATGGATTCCTAAGTGGGGCGAGGAAAGAATTAAAGGAATGGTTCAAGATCGCTCTGACTGGTGCATTTCAAGACAAAGAACTTGGGGAGTTCCGATTCCTGTAATTTACTGCAAGGATTGCGGAAAGCCTATTTGTAATGATACAACCATCAAAGCTATTTCCGATTTATTCAGGGCAGAGGGCTCGGACGCTTGGTATATAAAGGACGCAAAAGACTTTATTCCAGAAAGCGTAAAATGCGAGTGTGGATGCTCCGAATTTGAAAAGGAAATGGACATTCTCGACGTATGGTTTGACAGCGGAGTTACCCATAAAGCTGTTTTAGAGGAAAGGGACGATTTAAACGCTCCTGCTGATTTGTACCTTGAGGGAGCAGACCAATACAGAGGCTGGTTCCAGTCTTCATTGCTGACATCTATTGTATGCAATGGTGAAGCACCATACAAGGCTGTCTGCACTCACGGATGGGTTGTTGACGGTCAGGGTAAGACTATGCACAAGTCTCTTGGGAATGGTATTGAACCTCACGAGATTACCAATAAATACGGTTCTGACATTTTAAGACTATGGGTTGCGTCATCTGATTATCATTCTGATATAAGGATTTCAGATGATATTCTGGCACAGCTTTCAGAAGCGTATAAGAAAATAAGAAACACCGCAAGATTTATACTTGGTAATTTGTCAAATGCCGATGGCTTTGACATTGATAAGGACGGGGTTTCTGATGATGAGTTATTTGAGCTTGATAAATGGGCTTTAGCCAAGCTTGATGAGCTTATTGATAAGGTTAACGCAGCATATACGGCATTTGATTATCACATTGTATTCCATGCAATTCACAATTTCTGCGTAATTGATATGTCAAACTTCTATCTTGATATTATTAAAGACAGATTGTATTGCGATAATGTAAATTCAGTTTCAAGAAGAGCTGCACAGACTTCAATGTATAAGATTTTGAGTGCTATTACAAGACTTATAGCACCAATTATGTCGTTTACCGCTGATGAAATTTGGGGATATATCCCGCATTCATCTGATGATAATCCAAAGAGCGTTTTCTTAAATGATATGCCTGAGAAGTCTGGTATTAAAACAGATGCTGAGTTTATTGCAAAGTGGGATTTGATTGCTGAACTCAGAGAGGACGTTAAAAAGGCTCTTGAAATTAAGAGAGCAGATAAGGTTATCGGTAAATCCTTAGAGGCAGATGTTATTTTATATGCGGACGGAGAAATCAAAGATGCAATCGCTGAGTTTGTTAGTGAGCTACCTGAAATCTTTATTGTTTCTAAGGTTGAACTTAAGGACGGCGAAGGCGAATTCAAAGGTGAGCTTGACGGCGTTTCAATAGATGTTGTGAAAGCAACAGGTGAAAAGTGTGAAAGATGCTGGAAGTTCTCAGAATCTGTTGGCAAACATGAAGATCATCCGACCCTTTGCGACAGATGTCACAGCGTTATTTGTGAATAATTATTAGCGTAAGTTGTCAGATTATTTTGACAACTTATGTTTTGTTCAAAGATTTTGTTAAAAAATTGCTTTATATAGAGATTATTCCTTACAGTATAAAATTTGTCAACTTTATTCCTGACTATGCAGAAATTTAATGGAAAGTGGAGATTAATATGGTTTTCGTATCACTTTTACTGGTTGTACTGCTTGTTCTAATTGATCAGACTATCAAATATTTTGTGATTTCAAATATTGCTTTAGATGAAACTTTTTATACTTTCAGTATTGGCGGACACAATCTTTTCAGCATAACTCATGTCAGAAATAATGGCGCAGCATGGAGTATTTTAGAGGGAAAAACTGTTTTGTTGACTGTTGTTGCTGCGGTGGCAATTATTTTAGTTTTTTATCTTATTGCATCAAAACGCTTTAGGTTGAAGCTCGAGGTCGTTATGCTGTCACTTATTATGGCAGGTGGAATAGGAAACCTTATTGACAGAATTAGGATTAAAGAGGTTATTGACTATATCAGAACAGATTTTATTGATTTCCCAGTGTTTAATTTTGCTGATATTTGTGTTGTTATCGGTGCAATTGGCTTTTGCATTGCATATTTGATAATAGAATCAGTTAATAATCGTAAGAAGCGCTCGGTAGTAATTGGTGCTTTGGGAGATACTCAAAATGAAGTCAGTAATGCTGATGAGATAGATATACTTTCAGAGTTATCAAACGTATCTGATATAGAGACGGAAAGCAGTATAAATTCCGGGGATGACAAGAATGAAGAATCTTAAGCTTTATGTATCAGCTGAAACCGCAGGTGCAAGGATAGATAAGTGGTTATCGGAAAATATCGATGATTTATCTCGTTCATCAGTTCAGAGGCTTTTAAAAGAGAACAACATACTTATTAACTCTCAGCCTATTAACAAAAACTATAAGCTTCGTACTGATGATATTATAGATATAAATATTCCTGAGCCCGAGGTCCTTGATGTAATTCCTCAGAATATTCCTGTTGATATTGTCTATGAAGATGATGATTTGCTGGTTGTTAATAAACCAAAGGGAATGGTTGTTCACCCTGCGGCAGGTAATCCCGACGGTACTCTTGTAAATGCACTTTTATTTCATTGCAAGGGACGTCTTTCAAGTATCAATGGAGTAATCAGACCCGGGATTGTACATAGAATAGATAAATATACAAGCGGTCTTTTGATTGTGGCTAAGACAGATAAAGCACATACGCATTTAGCACAGCAAATTAAAGATCATTCCTTTACAAGAGAATATATTGGTATTGTCTGCGGACGAATGAATATTAGTGACGAGCAAAGCAAAATTGACGCGCCAATTGGCAGACATAAGTTAAATCGAAAGAAAATGGCCGTGACCGACTCTAATTCAAAGAACGCAATTACTTATTACAAGGTTTTAGAGACTTTTGATAAATATTCTTTACTAAAGTTTACACTGGAAACAGGCAGAACGCATCAGATAAGGGTTCATATGGCATATATAGGACATCCTATTCTGGGTGACGATGTATATGGCAAAGCCTTTAAAGGGATCGAAGGTCAATGTCTTCACGCAAAGAAGATAGGATTTATTCACCCTTCAACAGGAGAGTATATGGAGTTTGACAGCGAGCTTCCTGAATATTTTGAAAATATACTGAAAAAGGTAAGATAAATATATGTTTGAAGATATATCGAAGGTGTTGTTGGTAACCGATATGGACGGAACTTTTTTACCTACCAATAAAATTCCTTCAAAGGGGAATTTAGAGGCAATTAAGAGGTTTCAGGAAGCCGGTGGAAAGTTTACTATTGCTACAGGGCGTGCTCATCAGGCTACATCGCAATACTTTGAATATTTTGATGTTAATTTTCCTATGATAATGTTCAACGGTGGTATGATTTATGATATGGAAGCTGATAAGTCCATTTATGATATTTTTACTCCGCCTATTGCTAAGGAAATTACCATTGATATATTAAAAGCATTCCCAAATCTGGGGTGCGAGATATTAACCGATAATGTTAATGTTATAAGTAAAAATGATACAGAGGAAAACCATATAAAAATTTGCAAGGTGATTCCTAATTTTACAGATATTGATAATGTTGATGATAACTGGTATAAGGTTTTATTTGCCGATACAAAGGAGAACCTTGACGAGGTTGAGGAGTATGTCAGCAACAAAAGCTTTTCCGGTGTTGACTTTGTGAGAAGTGATTTAAACTATTTTGAGATTCTTCCTCAAGAGAACTCAAAGGGTTCTGCACTTAAAGCTATGCGAAAACTTTGTAATATTGAGGATTATACAATTGTTGCAGTTGGAGATTATAATAACGATATCCAAATGCTTATTGAAGCCGACTTAGGCGTTTGTCCTGCTAATGCAGTTGACGCTGTAAAGGACGTTGCCGATCTGGTTTTGGCTGAATCTTGTGATGAAAATGCTATCGCAGTGGTGATAGATTATATATTTTCAAAAGTAAACTAATCTGGAGGATTGAAAAATGGACGCTACTATTAAAAAGCAGCTTGAAATACAAGCCTGCAAAATTCGTATGGGTATAATTGAAGGCGTTTACAATGCAAAATCCGGTCATCCGGGCGGATCATTGTCAATTGCAGACACATTGACATATCTTTATTTTGCAAAGATGAATGTTGACCCGAAAAATCCTGATATGGAGGACAGAGACAGACTTGTTCTTTCAAAAGGACACACTGCACCTGCGCTTTATTCAACACTTGCAAACAAAGGTTTTTTTGAGCTTGAGGAGCTTAAATCACTGAGACATATAGGTGCTTTGCTTCAAGGACATCCGTGTATTCATATTCCTGGTGTTGATATGTCGTCAGGATCTTTGGGACAGGGAATTTCGGCTGCCTGCGGAATGGCTCTCAGCGGAAAAATCTCTAATGCGCCTTATAAGGTTTATACTATTCTCGGTGACGGAGAGATTGAGGAAGGTCAGGTTTGGGAAGCTGCAATGTTCGCTTCTCATAAGGAGCTTGACAACCTAGTCGCAATTGTTGACAACAATGGATTGCAGATAGACGGTGCTATTGAAGATGTCTGCTCACCGTATCCTATTAAAGAAAAGTTTGAAGCATTCGGCTGGCATGTTATAGAAACAGATGCACATGATTTTGATAAGCTCGAAGCTGCTTTTGATGAGGCAGAAAAGATTGCAGGACAGCCTGTAGCTATTATTCAAAAAAGTGTAAAAGGCAAGGGAGTTTCCTTTATGGAGAATCAGGTTTCCTGGCACGGTTCTGCTCCTAACGCTGATCAGTATAATCAGGCTATGGAAGAGCTGGCTAATACATTGAAAGCTTTGGAGGATTAGTGATATGAGTGAAATAATTAAAAAGGCTACCAGAGAAAGCTATGGAGAGGCTTTGGCAGAACTGGGAGAAAAGTATGACAATTTATACGTTTTTGACGCTGACCTTGCTGCGGCTACAAAGACAGGAATCTTCAAGAAGAAATATCCTGAAAGATTTTTTGACTGCGGTATAGCGGAAGCAAATATGATGGGTGTTGCCGCTGGAATGGCCGCAACAGGAAAGATACCTTTTGCTTCAACTTTTGCAATGTTTGCAGCAGGCAGAGCATATGAGATTGTGAGAAATACAATTGGATATCCTCACCTAAATGTAAAAATCGGCGCTACACATGCAGGAATTTCTGTAGGAGAGGACGGAGCAACTCATCAGTGCAACGAGGATATTGCTCTTATGAGAACAATTCCGGGAATGACAATTATAAATCCTGCTGATGATATTGAAGCAAAAGCCGCAGTAGAGGCTGCAATTCTTCACGAGGGACCTGTATATCTGAGGTTCGGACGTCTTGCTGCACCTGTGTTTAATGATAAGGAAACGTACAAGTTTGAGCTTGGCAAGGGAATTAAGCTTAAAGATGGAGATGATATAACAATCATTGCAACCGGACTTATGGTTTTAGAGGCTCTTAATGCCGCTGAAGAGCTTAAGAAAGACGGAATAAAAGCAAGAGTTATCAATATTCACACAATTAAGCCTATTGACAAGGATATTATTCTTGAGGCAGCTAAGGATACCGGACTTCTGCTAACAGTTGAGGAGCATAGTGTAATTGGTGGACTCGGCTCGGCTGTTTGTGATGTTGTATCTGAAAGTCTTCCTACAAAGGTTATTAAGATAGGTGTTAATGATGAGTTCGGTCATTCAGGACCTGCTGTTGATTTGCTTAAAGAATTTGGTTTGTCTTCAGAAAATATTGTTAAGAAAGCTAAAGAGGCTCTCGGAAAATAGAATTTAATTTTAAGCTATCAGATTGATTTCTGATAGCTTTTTCACTCTTTTCCTAGTATTGAATATAATAAGTTATCAATATTGAGCGAAAGGGGTAGTAGAAATTGAGGGCTAAACGCAAAAGGAGAAACACTAATAAGAAGCGTAACGCATTGTTTATAATTATCATTTGTATAGCCTTTACAACACTTTTTGCAATCAATCATGAGCTTAGAATGAAGCTTAGGGACATTGCAGTTTATAAATGCGAAAACAGGGCTACTGATATGATTAACGAAGCTATACAAAACACTTTGGAAAATTCAGATTTTACATATAATGATCTAGTTGAAATCAATAAAAACTCAGACAATGAAATCACTTCGGTGTCTTGTGTGTCAAGTAAAATAAACAGTCTTAAAACCGATATATCAAAGCAAATAAATAAGGGCTTTGAAAATCAAGATAAAAATGGATTTAGTATTGCCGTAGGTACAATTTCGGGAATAAACCTTTTCAGCGGAGTTGGTCCTGATATAACAGTGCATTTTGAGAAAGAGGGAAGTGTTAAGACTGACATAAAAAGCTCATTTTCAAGTGCTGGGATAAATCAAACTTTGCATAGAATTTATATTGAGGTAAGCTCTGACATAGTTGCAATTGCAGCAGCAGGTACATATAAATCCAATGTAGAAACTAAGTTTTTACTTGCAGAGACGGTAATAGTAGGTGAAATTCCCGAGGGATATGTGTCAATATCTTAAAAAATTAAGAAATCTTGTAAAAATACTAGCTTTATCAATGCAAAATGTGGTATACTAAATGTGTATATATTTAGGAGAAATCTTATGGATAAAATTAAAGCTAGAGAAAAAATAGAAAAATTAGTTGAAACTCTTAATTATCACAGTCGTAAGTATTATGTTGAGGATAATCCTGAAATTGATGACTATGACTATGATATGATGCAGCAGGAGTTAAAGGCTTTAGAGGAACAATTTCCTGATTTAATTCGCCCTGATTCTCCTACTCAGAGAGTTGGCGGCGAACCGATTTCAATATTTGAAAAGGTTGAACACAGAGTTCAAATGGGAAGCCTTCAGGACGTCTTTTCTTTCGAACAGGTTGAAAGCTTTATAAATAAGACTAAGGACGAATATCCGGACGCTGAGTTTTGCATCGAGCCTAAAATCGACGGGCTTTCTGTTTCACTAGAATATGAAAATGGAATTTTCACAAGAGGTTCAACGCGAGGCGACGGCTTTATCGGCGAAGATGTGACGTCAAACCTTAAAACTATAATGTCCATACCTATAAAGCTTAACGAGCCTGTTTCTTATCTTGAGGTAAGGGGAGAGGTTTATATGCCCCGTTCCATTTTTGAGAAGTTGGTCTCCGAACAGGAGTTAAACGGTGAGCATCCATTTAAAAATCCAAGAAATGCGGCTGCCGGCTCTTTAAGGCAAAAGGATTCTAAAATTGCGGCTAAAAGAAAGCTTGATATATTTTGCTTTAATGTTCAGCAAATTCAGGGAAAAACGCTCAGTTCACATAAAGAATCTCTTGACTATCTTAAAGATCAAGGCTTTAAGGTCATTCCTGAATATGAAAAGGCGTCTAGCTTTGAGTCCGTTAAAAATAAGATTGCCGACATTGGCAAAAAAAGATTTTCACTTAAGTTTGATATAGACGGCGTTGTAATAAAGGTAGACGATTTTGCTGAGCGTGAAGAAATTGGTTCTACTGCTAAAACCCCTAAATGGGCGGTAGCATATAAATTTCCACCGGAAGAAAAGGAAACAAAACTTCTCGATATTGAGGTCAATGTCGGAAGAACAGGTGCTGTAACGCCTGTTGCCGTTTTTGAGCCTATTTTACTGGCGGGAACTTCTGTCTCTCGTGCTAAACTTCATAACCAAGACTTTATAGATGAAAAGAACATTTCAATCGGAGATATTATAAAAGTCAGAAAAGCAGGGGACATAATCCCTGAGGTTCTTGGTGTTTCTAAATCATGCGGCAATAAAACCAGCTTTAAGCTCCCAAAAGTCTGTCCTGACTGCGGAAATGAACTGATAAGAGAAGAAGACGAAAGCGTTATAAGGTGTCCTAATGTAAACTGTCCGGCACAGATTTATAGAAGTATAGTGCACTTTGCATCAAAGGGTGCGATGAATATTGATGGTCTGGGACCTGCAATTGTCGATACTCTTATTGAAAATGGCTTGATACATTCAGTAGCTGATTTATATATGCTTGATGAAAAGGATTTGCTTAAGCTTGATAATTTCAAAGAAAAATCGGTAAGCAATCTGCTTACTTCAATTGAAAAATCAAAGAGCAATCCGCTAGATCGGCTTATTTTCGGTTTGGGAATAAGAAATATAGGAAGTGCTTCTGCTAAACTTCTATGCAACAGATTCGGAAATCTAGATAACATAATAAACGCGTCTGTTGAAGAAATTGCTAAAATTGATGGCTTTGGAGAGGTTATGGCTGAAAGCGTTTCAAAAGCGTTTAAAGAAGCACATATGTTAGAGATCATTGAGCGGCTAAAGTCATACGGTGTAAATGTTTCTTATGAAAAGATTCAAAAAGATAATCGCTTTGAGGGAAAGACTTTTGTTCTTACTGGAACACTGCCTACATTGAAGCGTACTGAGGCTAAGGAGATTATTGAAAGCTTTGGCGGAAAGGTGAGTGGTTCTGTATCTAAAAAGACTGATTATGTATTAGCGGGAGATGACGCAGGAAGCAAGCTGACAAAGGCTGAAAGTTTAAATATTACAATCATATCGGAAGATGAATTTTTGGTTATGACAAAATAAAATGGAGGAAGTTTGGAAATGAACATTGATATTAAACACATTGCTAAACTGGCAAGGCTTCGTATTGAGGACGGAGAGCTTGAGAAATTTAAAAATGATATGCAGGGGATCGTAGAGATGGTCGAAAATCTCCCCTCTGATATTAAGGACGAGCCATTGCTTGATCCTGAAAACTCAATGAAGCTCAGAGAGGATAAGGTCAGAGAAAATAAATATTCAAGAGATGAACTTACAAAGAATGCACCTCATGTTACTGCAGGCTGCCTTGTAGTTCCAAAGACAGTAGAATAGGAGGCAGATATATGGAATTATTTGAAAAAAGTGCGTTTGAGCTTTCGCAGATGCTGGATAAAAAAGAGGTAAGTTCAGTTGAAATTACAAAATCCGTTTTTAACCGAATATATTCAGTTGAAGAAAAAGTGAATTCATATGTTACACTAGATAAAGAAAATGCACTAAATAAGGCTCAGGAAGTTGATAAAAAAATTGCAAACGGGGAAAAACTTTCACCCCTTGCGGGAATACCTATAGGAATTAAGGACAACATTTCAACCAAGGGACTCAGGACTACTTGTTCTTCTAAAATGCTTGAAAATTATGTACCGCCTTTTAATGCAACTGTTATAGATAAAGTCAATAATGCAGATATGATCATAACAGGTAAGCTCAATATGGATGAGTTTGCTATGGGATCATCTACTGAAACGTCATACTTTAAAAAGACTAAAAATCCTTTTGACCTTGAGAGAATTCCCGGTGGTTCATCGGGCGGTTCTGCTGCTTCTGTTGCAGCAGGCGAGGCTGTTGTATCGCTTGGCTCTGATACGGGAGGTTCGATCCGTCAGCCTGCATCTTATTGTGGTGTTGTTGGGTTAAAGCCTACCTATGGAAGGGTATCACGTTTTGGACTTGTTGCGTTTGCATCATCTCTTGATCAGATAGGACCCATAAGCCGCACAGTTAAAGATGTGGCTATGCTTCAGTCTGTTATATCAGGTCACGACAGATATGATGCAACATCAGCATGCGTTGATACACCTGACTTTTTAGCAGGGTTAAAATCTGATGTTAAAGGTTTAAGGATAGGAATACCAAAAGAATACTTTGGCAACGGCATTGATAGTAATGTAAAGGACGCTGTTTATAACGCTGTAAAGGTTTTAGAGCAAAACGGAGCGTCTGTAAAAGAGATAAGTCTGCCGTCAACGAACTATGCGCTTTCGGCTTATTACATTATATCCTCAGCTGAGGCATCATCTAACCTTGCAAGATATGACGGAGTTAAATATGGATACAGAGCAAAGGAATTTGACAGCCTTATTGATATGTATGAAAAAACTCGTTCAGAGGGCTTTGGAGACGAGGTTAAGAGAAGAATATTGCTCGGAACATTTGTGTTAAGCTCTGGCTTTTTTGATGCATATTATAAAAAGGCAAAGCTTGTTCAGAGAAGAGTTTCAGCAGAGTTTAACGAGGTCTTCAAGGACGTTGACGTTATCTGCACGCCTACTGTTCCGTCAACAGCTTTTAAAATCGGAGAGAATATTGATAATCCACTGAAAATGTATGCAACTGATATTTGCACAGTAACAATCAACATAGCAGGGCTTCCCGCTATGAGCATACCTTGTGGATATGATGATAAAGGACTTCCTATCGGATTACAGCTTGTAGGAAACAAGTTCTGTGAGCAAACGCTTTTAAACACTGCAAACGCTTATGAGAACATAATCGGCGGATTTAAAAGTCCATTGCTTTAATGATTGGGGGTAATTAAAATGGTTAAAGGTTATGAAGTTGTAATCGGTCTTGAAGTTCATGCTGAGCTTAACACCGAATCTAAAATATATTGTGACTGCAAAAATGCTTTCGGATTAGAGGTTAATACACAGGTTTGCCCTGTTTGTATGGGCATGCCCGGAGCGCTGCCAACCTTGAACGAAAAAGTTGTTGACTATGCAATAAAAATGGGTCACGCGCTGAACTGTACAATAAACAATGTTTGCAAGCAGGACAGAAAGAATTATTTCTATCCTGATCTTCCTAAGGCATACCAAATTTCTCAGGCTGAGGTTCCTCTTTGCGAAAACGGCTACCTTGACATTTTGGTAGACGGGGAGGAAAGAAGAATCGGCGTTACTAGAATTCACATTGAGGAGGACGCGGGAAAACTTCTTCACTCGGACAAGTTTGACGGCTCACTTGTTGACCTAAACAGGTGCGGAGTTCCGCTTATCGAGATAGTTTCAGAGCCTGATATGAGAAGCTCTGCCGAAGCACACGCTTATTTGGAAACTATAAAATCCATTCTTCAATACTTAAACATAAGCGACTGTAAGATGCAGGAGGGTTCAATAAGATGCGATGTAAACGTATCTGTTCATAAACCCGGAGAGCCACTTGGAACACGTTCTGAAATGAAAAACGTAAACAGCTTTTCAGCGGCAGTAAGAGGAATAGATTTTGAAGTAAACAGGCAGATAGAGATTCTTGAGGCAGGCGGAGAGGTTATTCAGGAAACCAGACGCTGGGACGATACAAAGGGCGAAAGTCTGTCTATGAGAAGTAAAGAGGACGCACAGGACTACAGATATTTCCCAGAGCCGGACTTGCTCACTATTGTAATTGACAAAGAAAGAATTGAAAAGCTTAAAAGTGAGATTCCTGAGCTTCCTAATAAAAAGCTGGTTCGGTATGTTAAGGAGTTCGGTTTATCTCAAAAGGACGCGTCATTTATATCGGAGGATATAGAGAAATCCAGTCTCTTCGACGAATGTGTTAAGGATAATCCTAAGCTGGCTAAGAGCGTATCCAACTGGATTTTGAGTGATGTTGCAAAATATTGCAACGAGACAGGCAAGAAAATTTCCGAAACAAAGCTTACTTCAGACAAGCTGTTGTACATTATTAAGCTGATAGGCGACGGCAAGATTTCAAACAGTGCAGGTAAGACTATTTTTGAAATTATTATTGATGAAGACAAGGATATAGACGAAATAATCAAGGAAAAATCGCTTGCTCAGGTTTCTGACGCGTCAGCTTTGGAGGCTATCGCAGATGAAGTTATCGCAAATAATGAGAAGTCTGTAAGCGACTATAAGAGCGGTAAAACTAATGCTTTGGGCTATTTAGTAGGGCAGTGTATGAAGGCGTCAAAGGGCAAGGCTAATCCGGGAATGATGAAAGAAATTATACTGAAGAAAATTGAGGGATAACAAAGGAAAATAGAATATAACATTTATTACTTCACGAAATTGCAGATTTTACAATGAGGGTCTGGAAGAACTATGCCGCGCTGAGTGTGATTATATAAAAAACACTCAGCTTGATGACGGCTCGTTCTATGTACCATGGCAATGGTGCAACTACAAGGAGTGGTACGTAGCAGAAAACTGGTGTAAATCTACTATTACCATTGAGAATATGCTGTTTCTGCGGGAGTTTGAATCTTCGGTGTGATGTTTGCTTTGAAATGCAAAAATATAGAAAAAGCAATCCGAATCTATGATGATTTGTTTGTGTACAGAGGTTTGAGTGAGGAGGATTTGAAAAATTATTTTCTCGTAGCGCAATATGTAGATTTGATAAAGAGATAAATTCCCGTTTATCGAAATAAGCTAACAAAAAAACTCCCCACCGTCGATGTGGTGGTAGAGTTGGAGGAATAATGTATGTCAACAAGTAAAGAATATTTGAGCTTTTTATTAGAGCAGTTGTCCTCTCTTGACGGAATATCGTACCGTATGATGATGGGTGAATACTTAATATATTACCACGGTAAGGTTGCCGCTTATATTTGTGACGGACGTTTTTTGGTTAAACCTGTTCCATCGGCAATAAAAATGCTGCCTGAGGCTGAATATGATGCAATAAGTGAAGGCGGCAGAAAAAAACTACTTCGAGTTGATGACGTTGATAATAGAGAACTTTTAACAGATCTTTTTATGGCAATGTATGATGAGTTACCCGAATCAAAACCCAAAAAGAAGAAAAAGGCAAATAAAAACTCATCGGAATAAAAAGTGAGGAGTTAGCATTTTTCTGTTTGTATCAAAATAATCAACAACATAGAACCTACTTTTCAAGTGGGTTCTTTTCTTTTGTAAGGATCAGTATAAACATCATAATAACCATAAGTATAGCAGGGAGATAGCTTTTTGCATTGGTAAAATCTATAACTTTTCCGTTTATATATGTTTGTGCTGCGTTTACTTGATAATTTACATTGCATATCCCTGTTATTATTCTGGTAAATGCCGCAGATAAAAATACAGCAGGAATTCTTGAAATTATAAGATATTTGAGAGATACGCCTTCCGATAAAGCTTTAAGCTGAAATAAAACACAAACTCCGCCGAATGAAATAAACGCTGATATGATAGGAATTATATCATAGCTTATATACATATCAATAACATTCGTTATTTCCAAAAGTGGCAGAATATTAAATTTAATAAACTCAAATACATTCAGCCCTTTTAAAATTCCTATTATTGACGCAAAAAGAAGTATCATAGCACAAATCATAAACATACTTTTTGAAGCGTTTTGAACTGAATCAACAATAGAAACTTTTGGTTTTGCTGACGCTCTATCTTGTATTTTCGGCATTTCCACTAAATGATTTAAAAATATTGCAATTACACAGTTTGATAAAAAATTTGCAAAAAATATAATGAATCCTATTGCCTGAGAGGAAAACATCGTAACTCCAACCAGTCCCACAACAAATGAAGGTCCTGACGCATAGCAATAACAGGACATCAACTCAGCTGTAAATTTGCTGATTTTTCCCTGACTGTATAAGTTATTAAGAAGTTTATATCCGATTGGATATCCGCAGATATTACCCAATAGAAAGACAAAGAACAGATTACTATCCATTTTAAACACATATCTTGATATAAGTGAAAAAGGCTTGCAGATAATTTTATAGCACTCTGACTTTAAAACCAAATCAGAAAAAACCATAAATGAAAATAATGACGGAATAATTACCGATAGACATCTATTCAACGCTGTTATAATCTCATTTGAAACCTGATCAGACATTACTATCAATAGGATTCCGAAAATCAAAATACAAATATATATTATATAATTTTTTAGTTTTGTCATTAAGTTTACTCCTTTTGAATATAAGAGTATGCGCAATTTTAAGTTAATAAATGTATATGTCAGTCAAAATTATAATATAATTTATTAGTTTAAATTTTTGTACAACTCTAAACGGAGAGAATCATTATGAAACATTTAAAACATAATAGTTTTTTAGGCGAGGTTACGGGAACAGCATCTAATATAAATATTTACGGGACAAAAAAAGTAGTGATAGAAAGCTTCAAGAAAATATTAGAATGTAATGAGTCGCTTATTATAATAAAGACCTGTGATAGCAGAATAAGTATATGGGGAAATGAGCTTGTACTTACTTCGTATTCATCTGGGTTTGCTGAAATAACGGGCAATATAGACAGAATTGAAATTGATGATAAAAAGAATAAAACAGTCAGATAATTTTAGGAGTGAACAGAGTGGCGCTTAGCTTTTTATTTGGAACAACTGATATAGTGATAAAATGTGATAATACAATCGGTCTGATAAATGAGTTTTCAAAGCGTAATATTTCAATAAAAAAGATAACCTCAAAAAGCGGAGAAACAAAAATATCAGTTTCTTTTCTATTAGTTAAAACTGTAAAGGATATTTGCAAAAAAAAGAATTATGAATTAGTTTCTGAAAAGTCTAAGGGCTTACTTCCCAGATTTTATAGATATAGACTCAGATACGGAATAATAGCTGGTGTATTGATGTCACTAATACTAATATTTATACTTTCAAATATAGTGATGCAGATTAAAATAACAGGAGGGAATGACGAGCTTGAACAAGAGATTATAGCACTTCTAAAACAACAGAATATTAAGGTCGGCAGATTTATACCAAGTATTGATTTTTCTAAATCTGAGAGCTATATGATGCTTAATTCAAATAATTTTGCATGGATAACTATAAGAAACAATGGGGCAACGCTTGTTGTTGATGTTCTTGAAAAAACAAAAGAGCCTGAGATGACAAGCCAAAGATCTGTGACAAATCTTGTTGCAAGCCGAAGCGGAGTAATAACAGATGTAAATGTCTATTTAGGAAAACTACAAAAGGTAGTTGGAAAAAGTGTAAAAAAAGGCGATGTACTTGTAGCAGGAAGATATAGAGCGGATGTAGTTGACGAAAGTAAAAAGAAAGATGCTAAGCTAATTCTTTGTCATAGCAAGGGTGAAATATATGCGGATTACGATGAAAGCATAACATTTGAGCAAAGCTTTAAAGACGAAAGAGAGATAATAGTCGATAACGATAAAGAGAGAAAATATTTTACTATCTTTGATTTAGAGATTCCTATAAGCGTTGGTTCAAAGGTCACTGGGAACTATATTATGACAAAAAGCAAAACTAACTTTTCATTCTTGGGGATCAAGCTGCCAATAGGTGTTTCAAAAAAATCATATGATAAATATTATTTTGAAAAGGTAAAACTCACAAAGGCACAGGCAAAGGCGAGAATAAAGAAAAAAATAAAGCTATATGAAAAGAATTTTCTCAAGGATAAAACAATATTAAGCAAAAAAACTAAAACTAAGGTTACGAAAAAAGGCGTGAAAATAACTGTAAACTATAAATTAAACGGAAATATTGCTATCCAAAAGGAATTATTGACAAAATAAATAAAAATGCTTTATTTATTTTAAAAAATATGTTACAATAAAAATGAGCAAAAATGTTCTGTCAAAAAAATAAAAATAGTGATATTTTATTACCACTATACAGGAATAAAAAAGATACAGGGTGAACTAATGGTTGAAAAAGTTGTAAATGTTGATTCAATGGATTCGATTTTAAGCATTTTCGGTAACTTTGATGAGAATGTTAATCTTATTCAAAAGCAATATAATGTCGTTATATTAAGTCGAGGAACTGATATTAAAATCACAGGTGATGAGGATAATGTAAAAAAAGCCGAGCAAGCGATTGAGTCCTTGATATTTCTAGCGAATAAGGGAGATCCGATAAATGATCAGAGTATAAGGTATGTATTTTCGCTTGTTAAGGAGGGCGCTCAAAAGGAGCTTACAAAGCTTAACGACGACGGAATTTGTGTTACAACAAGCGGAAAAATCGTAAAGCCAAAAACGCTGGGACAAAAGAGGTATGTTGACGCTATAAGAGATAACACAATAGTAATCGGGGTTGGGCCTGCAGGAACAGGAAAAACATACTTGGCGGTTGCTATGGCAGTTAAGGCTTTCAGAAATCACGAGGTTAATAAAATAATCCTTACAAGACCTGCTGTTGAGGCAGGGGAGAAGCTTGGATTTTTGCCCGGCGACTTGCAGGACAAGGTTGATCCTTATTTGAGACCTCTTTATGACGCTTTGTTTGAAATGCTGGGACCTGATAACTTTTCAAAACAGCAGGAGCGAGGTTGTATTGAGGTTGCACCGCTGGCATATATGAGAGGACGAACTTTGGACGATGCCTTTATTATTCTTGACGAGGCCCAGAATACAACCCCTGAGCAGATGAAAATGTTTTTGACAAGACTAGGTTTTAATAGTAAAATAGTTATTACAGGAGATATAACACAGATTGATCTTCCTGATGCGGGAAAATCAGGACTTATTCAGGCGACAAAAGTCTTAAAGAATGTTGACGATATTTTTATCAATACCTTTAATGAAAGCGATGTAGTAAGGCATAGACTTGTTCAGGATATAATTAAAGCTTATGAGAAATTTTATAATGATAAGAAAGGAAATAAAAACAATGGGAAAAACAAAGGTGTTAATAACAAATAAGCAAAATGACGTTAAAATCCCTGTTGGGATAAGACTTCTTATCAGAAGAAGCTGTAATGCTGTTTTGGATAATGAGAAATTTACAGATGATGCAGAAGTAAGTGTTTCATTTGTAAACGATAACGAGATTCATAGGCTAAATTATGAATACAGAAATGTTGATAAACCTACTGATGTTTTGTCATTTCCTCTTGGCGAAAACGGCGTCTATGATGTTAATAACGAGACTGGTGCATATATGCTAGGGGATATTGTTATTTCTATGCAGACAGCTTTAAAACAAGCTAAGCTTTATGGTCATTCTCTTGAGCGTGAGATTGGCTTTTTAACAGTTCATTCTATGCTGCACCTCTTGGGTTATGACCACGTTAACGGAGGCGTAGAAGCAAGGAATATGCGTGAAACTGAGGAGCAGATTTTAGAAAACTTAGGAATATCAAGACAAAGCTCTTATATAACAGAATAATTATTTATAATTTATATCAAGGAGCAACAATAAATGGGAACTAAAACAGCATTTGTCTCAATTGTAGGCAGGGCAAATGTAGGAAAATCATCGCTTTTAAACAGGATGGTCGGGGAAAAGATTGCTGCTGTAAGCAATAAGCCTCAGACAACAAGAACAAAAATAACAGGTATTGTTACAAAAGGGGAAACACAATACATTTTTATTGATACACCCGGAATGCACAAGGCTAAAACCAAGCTATCTGAACATATGGTTGACAATATCAACGAGGCTGTCAAAGATGTTGAAACCGCTATTCTTATGGTAGATTGCACAAAGCCGATAGGGGATAATGAGTTAAGGCTTATAAATAGTTTTAAAAGCTCACACAGAAAGGTTATTCTGGCAGTTAATAAAATTGATTTGCTTAGCGAAAAAAGCACTCTGATAGAAATACTGGATAGTTACTCCAAACTTTATGATTTTGAGGAAATAATCCCTATCAGCGTCTTAGAGAACGATGGAATTGATTTGATTTTTGAAGCAATTGATAAAAACGCTCAGGAGGAGTCTCATTATTTTCCTGATGACGCTTTGACTGACCAACCTGAAAAGGTTTTAATGGCTGAGATTATCAGAGAAAAGGCATTACTTAATCTGAATGACGAGATACCTCATGGTATAGCAGTTGCTGTTGAAGAAGTTTCTGAGCGTGAAAATCGAAACAATGAGGCAGTTTTGGATATCAGTGCAGTAATCTATTGTGAAAGAGAATCTCATAAGGGAATTATTATAGGAAAGAAAGGCTCTATGCTCCAAAAAATCGGAAAAGAAGCAAGAGTTGAGCTTGAAAACTTTTTTCAGATAAAAGTAAATCTTCAATGCTGGGTAAAGGTAAAAGAGGGTTGGAGAAACAGAGAGGGTATTATAAGAAACTTTGGTTTAACCAATAAATAACATTAGAATGAATTACCTCTTATATTCATCTTAAAGTTGATAACCATAATAATATAAAATTAACTTGGATGGTGTTATTATGGACAAGCTTTGGGATACATTTTATAAAACAGGAAAAATTACAGATTATTTGAATTATAATAAAGCAAAGTCAAATCGTGAAGGAGAAAATACTAATGCTGCTGACAACGATGGGAGTAGTGATAGGGGAGAGAGCTTACGGTGAAAATGACAAGTTCATTGATGTTTTCACAAAAGATCACGGAATAATTGAGGTCACAGTAAAAGGCGGACGAAAACTAAACTCTAAAAATGCAGCTGCCACAGCATTATTTTCGTATTCAAAATATTGTGTCAGTAAAAGGGGAGAGAGGTATTATCTGAATAGCTCAGAAATTGAAAACACTTTCTATGATCTGAGGATGGATATAAAAAAGCTTGCTCTGGCCTCTTATTTTGCAGAACTATTGAAGTATACGGTGATTTCATATGATTCTGATAAAGCTTATGAAATTATTTTAAAGCTTTTTCTCAACACTCTTTACTATTTGGAAAAAGACACTCACGATATAATGCTTCTTAAATCTATCTTTGAATTTAGATTGCTTTCAGAGATTGGGCTTATACCAAATCTGATTGGCTGTTCTGTCTGCAATACTTTTTCACACGCCAAAATGCACTTTGATATACAAAATGGAAAGTTATATTGTGATGATTGTTTTTCAGGCTTTGACGGAAATAACACACTCGCTATCAATGAAAGCACACTTTCGGCACTGAGGCATATTTCATTAGCTGATTTAAATATTTTATTCAATATCAAGGTTTCACACAGACTGCTTAAAGAGCTTAGTAAGATTACAAACAGGTATGTTATCGTACACATAAATAGAAAATTCAAAACACTTGAATATTTTGAGAGTATTTCTTAATACTCAGACATTTAAGGAGAAAACAATTGAAAGAAATAAATAAAGGTTACACAACTCTTGAATTACATAAAATTTTAGAGCTTTTAGCGAATGAATGTTCAAGCGGTATGTCAAAGAGACTTGCACTGGATACAAGACCGAGTAGTGATATAAATGCTGTTAAAAAAGAGCTGGTTAAGACAGACACTGCTTTTAATCTTTCGGTAAGATTCGGCACACCAATATTTCATAACATTTCAGATATAACAGATAGCGTAAAATTGGCTGATTCAGGTGCATCTCTGTCACTTAAGCAGTTGCTTGATATAAAAGATGTGCTGATTCAATCGCACGAGCTTTTGTCATACAGGAAGCAATTTTCAGATGAAGAAACTCCTATTGATTATTTGTTTACTAGCATTTTTGCAAATAAAAATTTGGAGAGCAAGTTGCAATCTGCAATTTTAAACGAGGAAGAGCTTGCAGATGATGCAAGTCCTGAACTAGGCAGAATCAGAAAGAAAATAAATCAGTCCAGCATAAGAATTCGTGAAAATTTAGAGAAAATGATACATTCTAAATCTACTCAGAAGTATCTTCAGGAGGCTATTATAACTGTCCGTGACGGTAGATTTGTTGTGCCTGTTAAAACAGAAAACAAAAGCGATGTACCCGGACTTATTCACGCAACATCGGGAAGCGGTTCCACAATATTCGTTGAGCCCATAAGTGTTGTTGAGGCCAATAATGACATTCAGATACTTATGGGTGAAGAAAAAGACGAAATAAACAGAATTATTTCCGAACTTTCATCTCTTTGTGCTGAATTTAAAGAGCAGTTTTTATCAAACCTCAATGCAATAAAGCAGTTGGATTTGTATTTTTCTAAGGCTAATCTTGGTGCTAAAATGAACGCTACAATGCCTGAAATAACTGATAGCGGGGAAATAGTGCTAAAAAAAGCAAGGCATCCGCTTATTGATAAAAATAAGGTAGTGCCGATTGATTTTAGTGTTGGGGGAATAAACCGTGCTGTCGTTATAACAGGACCTAATACTGGCGGAAAAACTGTAATTTTAAAAACTGTTGGATTGCTTACTCTTATGGCAATGTGTGGTCTATTGATTCCTGTTTCAAATGGAAGCGTTATATCGGTTTTTGATAAGATTTTAGTTGATATAGGCGATAGCCAATCAATAGAGCAAAGCCTTTCAACCTTCTCATCGCATATGAACAATGTGATAGAAATTATAAATATCGCTGATAACAGATCTCTTGTTTTGCTCGACGAGCTAGGCTCGGGAACTGATCCTGTCGAGGGTGCTGCATTGGCGGTTTCTATTATAAACAGACTTAAAGAAAACGGTGCTGAAATTGTTACGACAACTCACTATCAGGAGCTTAAAATGTATGCTCTTGAGACAGACGGGATAGTCAATGCATCTTGCGAATTTGATACTAAAACGCTCCAACCGACATATAAGCTAATCTTCGGTACGCCTGGAAAATCAAATGCATTTGAAATTGCCTTAAAGCTTGGTATGGACAAGGACATTATCGAAGGCTCAAAAAGTCTTATAAATGATGATAATAAGCAGTTTGAAAACATTTTAGAGAAGCTTGAAAATGAACGACAAAGATATGAAGAAAACAGAGTTTCTGTTGAGAAGTTAAAAAGGGAAGTCGATCTTTTAAAATCCAAGCTTGATGAAGAACGCAAAAAGCTGGAGGAAAATAAGCAAAAAATCCTTGATAAGGCTACTCGTGAGGCAAATGCAATAGTTTCAAGAGTTACAAGGCAGTCTGATGCTCTGATTGATGAATTAGATGAGCTCAGAAAGCAAAAGAATAGAGAAAATTTTGAGAGAAATGCTATTAACGCTAAACAAAAGACAAAAATTACCATAGACAAACTTCATAAGCAGGCTAATAAGCAAAAAAACACTAATAAAGAGTATAAGCTACCAAGATCGCTCAAAAAAGGCGATAGCGTAATTATAAGTGACACTAACGGAAAGGGGATCGTTGTATCGCTTCCTGATAATAGTGGATTTTGCTACGTTCAAGCGGGAATTATGAAAACAAAAATTCATGTTTCAAAGCTTAGGCTTGATGAAAAGGAAAATGTAACTCTTAATAGTAAAAAGATTGAAAGCAAGGTTTCCACAAAAAATATTCAATCGGTCGCAGAAAGAAGCGCCTCGATGGAGCTTGATATCAGAGGGTATTCGGTCGATGAAGGAATTTATGAGGTTGATAGATTTATTGACAATGCAATTTTATCGCACATTGGAGTTATAACTATAATTCATGGTAAAGGAACTGGAGTTTTAAAAAATGCGATTAGAGAACATTTAAGACATCATAAGCAAGTAAAATCCTGTCGTCGAGGTATTTATGGCGAAGGTGAGGACGGAGTTACTATTGCAGAACTGAAATAACAGCTTATAAATTTTAATTTATGGGCTGTTTTTTTATTTTTAGGTGTTGACAAATGCAAGGGAATAGTGTATAATCAATATATAGAAAGTTTCACTAAATAAAAATTTAGTGAAACTTAGGGAAGTGAAATATGTATGAAAGCTGAATACTCTGCAGATTGCCCGGAATATCTAAAAGAATATCTTATGAATCTTAAATTGATACGCAACCGTGCTGACCGAACTGAAGAGGCTTATTATCTTGATATAAGAACTTTTCTGCGTTACTTAAAGATTAAGCATAAAGATGTTTCTCGTGATGATGAATTCACTAAGATAACTATTGCTGATGTTCCATTTAAGTATATTGAAGATGTCACCTTGTATGATGCTTATGAATATCTGAATTATTTGAAAGATGTTAGAGAAAATGATACAGCTACCCGAGCTCGAAAAACTTCTGCTCTTAAACAATTCTATATCTATCTACACAATAAGGCTAAGTTATTAGAAAAGAATCCTTTAGATGAACTTGAGCTACCGAGAATTAAGGACAGACTTCCTAAGTTTCTTTCACTAGATGAGTCTTTGCAATTATTGAGAAATATTGATTCAAAACATAAAGAAAGAGATTTTTGTATGATAACTTTGTTTCTTAATTGCGGAATGCGTCTTAGCGAGCTTGTCGGGCTTAATCTTAACGATTATAGTAAGGATAACCGCACGCTGAGATTATTTGGAAAAGGCAGCAAGGAGCGTATAGTATATCTAAATGACGCCTGCATAGATGCTTTAAACAGTTATTTGTCAGTACGTCCTACCAATTCCAGAGATCCGGAAGCAATATTCCTTTCACAAGCAAAAAAGCGTATTGATAAGCGTAGAGTTCAGCAGATAGTTGAAGAAATGTTGGATCGTGCAGGTCTTAACAACCTTGGAATAACCACTCATAAGTTGAGGCACACGGCGGCAACACTTATGTATCAGCATGGCGGAGTTGATCCGCTAGTTCTTAAAGAAGTTCTGGGACATAAGAGCATAGCTACAACCGAAATTTATACACATCTTTCTAATAAAAATTTAAAAAAGGCTGCGGAATCTTCACCGCTGGCAAATAATAAACCGCCTAAAAAACAGGAAAATAACAAATAAAAAATTATACCTCTTGTGAGATTTTCATCACAAGAGGTATGTCTATTTTTTCATTCTGATTATAGAATTTTTCGCAAATATTTTATCACACTCAAGAGAAAACTTCATCATTGCGTGATTAGCAGTGTTTATCTCTTCATTTTTATCGTTATATAGCCTATCGGCAGAAATCTTAACAGGTTCCTTACCGGGAGCTAAAATTTCAAGCTCATCTCCCCTATTGAATTTATTTCTTTGAGTTGCATATATTCGACCGTTACGACACTCATCTACTATCGCCACAACATCATATTCTCGGATATATCCGCTGTTTTCATAATACTGGGTATCTATCTGCTCATTTGGATGTCCGAAAAAGAAGCCTGTACAATATGCTCTATGGCTTACTTTGTAGACTTCTTCTTTTATCCACGAAGGCAATTTATCATAATTATCGGGATTATTTCTTAAAAAATCAACTGCCATTCGATATGCGTTTGTCACAATCGAAACATAATAAGCAGACTTTGCCCTGCCCTCAATTTTCAGGCTTTTAACTCCAGCCTTTGCAAGCTTATCAATATGTTCAATCATACACATATCCTTTGCATTAAGAATATATGTTCCCTTTTCGTCCTCAAACACAGGAAAATACTGTCCGTCACGCTTTTCCTCCATAAGATGGTATCCCCATCTGCACGGCTGAGCACACTCTCCCCTGTTTGCGTCACGATTTACCAAATAGCTTGACAAAAGACATCTTCCGGAAAAGCTAACGCACATCGCTCCATGAACAAAGCATTCTATATCTAATTCACTAGATGTTTTGGCTCTGATTTCAGCAATTTCCTCTAGCGACAACTCTCTGGCAAGAACAACTCTCTTTGCTCCCATATTATAAAACTCATTTGCTGTAACATAATTTACAATACCAGCCTGAGTAGAAATATGAATTTCCATATCAGGGGCATATTTTTTAACCAACGACAAAAGTCCTATATCATTTACTATTACAGCATCTACCTTAGCGTCAACTGCGTTGTCTATAAACTCTTTAAAATACGGAATTTCATCATTGTGAGGCAAGGTATTGCAAGTCAGATACACCAGCACGCCTCGCTTGTGTGCCTTAGCAACGGCACTTCTTAGCTCAGTGTTATCAAAATTTGTCGGGCCCGCTCTCATACCAAATGCTTTACCGCCGAGATAGACAGCATCTGCACCATAATCAAGTGCAGCTTCAAGCCTTTCCATATCACCTGCCGGAGATAAAACCTCTATATTACTTAAATCCATTGTGCCTCCATAAATAAGTCTTAGTATTCCAAACCTGCCTTTAAAAGATTCTTTTTATGCTTAGACAGTGTTTTTGCAAAATATGTCTTTTTAGTTTTTGTATTTGAACAGAAATAAATATAATCAGTTTTTGCAGGATGTAATACAGCATTGATAGCTTCAAGTCCAGGGTTACAGATAGGTCCTGCCGGAAGACCGTTAACAATATATGTATTGTATAAGTCCTTAAAAGCTTCAATTTCGCTTTCTGTATATGTCTTGGAATACTCAGCTTCTACTTTAATAACATCATTATAATAGGTGTCAGTTGCGTCAGATTCAAGTCTTGGGAAGTTAGCAGAATCATTCAGTCTGTTCAGGAAAACTGATGCTACCTTAGGCATATCCTTAACAGAGCCTGCCTCAGCCTGAACAATTGATGCAAGTGTAATCACCTGGTCCATATTCATACCATTTTCACGCATTGTTACTTTCATTTTCTCTGTAAATTTGGAATTAAAATGCTCCCTGACTGTCTTAACAACATTATAGCTTGAGTCATCAAGATAAAAGTTATAAGTATCAGGATAGAAATATCCCTCCATAGGATAGAATTTATTGCCCTTATTATCAATCAGACTTTCATAATCATACCCGAATTTTTCACTATTGAATGTGTATATAAGCTCATGATAATCTGAAATTACACCTTTTTCCTCTAATAATTTCGCAGCGTCAAGCAGAGTTATTCCTTCAGGAAAAACAACAGATACAGTTTCAAATGACTCTCTCTGAACCATTAAAGCGTCAATTTTATCAGCATATGACCAGCTTGGCTTAAGCTCTATATCTCCCGGTTTCATTAGAGCACCAGCATTTTTAAGATTTACAATAACTTTAAATAAAAATTTGTTGTCAATAACGTCAGCTTCAACTAGCTGGTTAGCAATGTCATCAGTGTTTGAACCCTCTTCTATATTAAGTTTAATAATAGAATCACTTTTGTTAATACCAAGATATTCAAGGCCCAGTGAAATTCCAAAGAAAGCTAGTGAAACAGAAACTACTAAAACAACAACTGTTACAATAAGTCCTACAAAAATAGAATTATTTACTTCAACCTTTTTCTTTTTCTTATTAGTCTGAGCCTTTTGCTTGTTTGTTAAAGGCTTATCAGAGCTTTTTGATTTCTGAGTATCGGTTTTAGAATAATCAATATTTAAGTTGAATTTTTCCTTTTGACTTATCGGTTTGTTTTCTTCCGATTCACTAAAAATACTATCAGTCAGAGGATGCTCAGATTCATTTTCTGTTATTTCGTCTATATTGCTTGGCGTCGCTACGCCCAGCTCTTTTTCTTCATTTGCAGCCTTATCAACATTCAATGAAAAATCTTCATCAGACGGTGGAATAATTTTATCCTTGGAAATCTTCTTAATTTCCTTATGTATAGTGCTGTCTTCTTTTGCTGAATTTACTAGATTTTGCCTGATAGTAAGGTTAGTGAGGGTTTCATCAGCAGAAGCTACAACCTTTTCTTTTTTATCATCGCCGACAAGTGAATCAAGAGCCTTAGACGCCTGAAAGCTTTCATTTAAAAAATCGCTTAGCTGACTATCAATATTCAGATCATCATTGCTTGAGGTATCGTGAAGCTTCTTTTCAAATTTGTCCATTTTACTTTCCGCCTTTACACATATATTTTTCATTTTCCGTTATAATCATATCAACAGGTATATCGGTATCAAACTTTGGGAGCGTTTTTGTCACAAACTCATCAAGGCAAATACCAATTTTAAGTCCTTTAAACGCCTTTAAAAACCTGTCATAATATCCTTTGCCATACCCTAGCCTGTAACCCTGTCTATCAAAGCTGAGCGCAGGAACTATACATATATCATTTTTGTGAGAACACTCATATTTCTCATTTTCAGCACTAGGCTCTAAAATTGAAAAAGCCCCAAGTGATAGCTCTGACAGCGAATTTACTCTAAAAAAAGTCATTAGATTGCTTTTTATATCGCTTTTAGGAGCATAAACAGCCTTGTCCATATTGATGAGCTGCTCAATCAGAGAAAAAGTATCAACTTCTGAACCCTTTGAAACATAGACACAAATTTTCTCTGCAATCTTCATCTCATTAAGATTCATGAGAGTGTTTATAATTTGCTTACTCTTTAATTCGCGCTCTATATCACTTAAATCGTTACGCCTTTTCAAAATATCCTTTCTTAGGATATTCTTTTTATTTTGAATATCTATCTGCATTGTAGTGATGCCTCAAGCGCCTCTGACTTTTCCTTTGAAACAATAAGCTCAACCAGCTTAAGGCCGAACTTTATTGCAGCGCCTACACCCCTAGCCGTAGTAATCTTTCCATCGTTTACAACAAGCTCTCTTGAATAACAAGCCTTGCCCAGTTCACTTTCAAAACCAGGAAAACAGGTAGCAGTCTTGCCGTCTAAAATACTCTTATGTCCCAGGATTGAAGGCGCAGCACATATTGCAGAAATAAATTTGTTGTTATCTACACAAAAGTCTATAGCCCTCTGAACATTTTCATTTTTCTCAAGATTAACCGTTCCAGGCATTCCGCCGGGAAGAACTATCATTTCAATATTATCATTAAGCTCTATTTCATTGGAATCCAAATCGGTAATAACAGGTATACCGTGAGCTCCTCGGATTATTTCAGAGCCTACACCTACTGTTTTTACCTCAACATCAGCACGTCTTAATATATCAACGGGGGCTAATGCTTCAACCTCTTCAAATCCGTTAGCTAAAAATACATATACCATAGCTTATTTTATCCTTTCTGAAGCTTATTTATTAAACAAATGAAAATTTAATCCTTTTTAAATATAACCGAATGTTTTTCAAGCTGAAAGCAGGGTTTATATGAACGCTTGGACTTTCTCAGTCCCTCAATGCCTAAGTCCTCTTCCCTGTTTATATATTTTAAATCAAAAGCATTTGCCTTAGCAAATTCATTGCATAATGTCGGATATGCTCCGTTTACATCACTAAGTGCCTTTTCAATGTGAACAACCAATGTGTTTGAGTTAAGTTTTTCACCAATTGTAACGCCTACTATTCGGTCATTTTGGAAAAGCACTCCGCCAAGTAGATTCATATACTCAAAGTTTGAAAAAAAGGTATTGATTGCAAACTGCTCGACAACGGCAGAATAATCATCAGTATTAGCTTTTTTGTTATAGCTTTCAGTTACAAACTCAATGCAGTCGTCAAACAAATCAGGGGTGAGACTTTTATATTCCCATGACTGCTTTTTAAAAATACTTATATGGTTTCTCTTTGAGTGATACTTTTTACCTCTTAGGTTTATCAAATCCTCAGCGTTATAAATATAATCATAATAGTCGGGATTTGATTTAATGTTTTCTATTTTATCACCTAGATTCTCTTTAACGAATTCTAAGTTCTGAGATGTTACAGATGATAATACAAATCTCTTTCCTAAGTCGTTGCAGTATTTGCTGAACGCACTTATAAGCTCTAAAATATCTCCATCGCCTGCCGGATAGGTAAGATAAACATTGTTATCATCCTGTGATGAAATCAAATAAAAATCTTTATATCTTGAAATAACAGAATCACTAAGCCTTTTCCATGCTACATTATTGGCAAAGGAATATTCGCAGCCCATATAATCAGATTTTGCCAAAAGCTCGTCGATCCAAGGCTTATCACTTAATTGAATTTCTCTAAAGTCAAACATTGTATCCTTCTTTTCAAAATATTATTTAAGTTTGTTAATTTCACTCATAATTTTATCTGTTATCACTTCTATTTGCAGAGGATTATTGCCGTCTGAGCAATTTATAATTTTCCAATTTTGCTTGCTTGCCGTATATAGTGCAGTTTCTCGGCAAGACCTCAAAAAGTCAACATTAGTCTCGTGAATATCCTTTTTACTTTCGTCGCCGTCATATCTCTCAGTCATAAGCCTTTGAGAAACCTCAATGGGCATATCAAGAAATATAACCAAATCAGGTGTGGGAAGCCCAAGCTTCTCATACTCATATTGTGATAACCAGTCGAGGTATTCATTCCACTCGCTTTTTTCGCATTTAACCATTTGATATATAGCATTAGACGTTACATACCTGCTGGCCAATATTAGCTCTCCGTTTTTATAAGCGTCTTCCCAATAAAGCTTATAGCTTGCATATCTGTCAACAGCATAAAAGCTGGAAGCCGCATATGCGTTTATATCCGTTGCATTTTTGGAAAACTCACCGCCAAGATACATTCTAACCAATGCTGATGAGGGCTTATCATAATCAGGAAAGCTGATGGACTTATGAGGAATATTATTTTCTGATAAAATTCTATCAATTATTTCAAACTGAGTTGACTTTCCGCTTCCGTCCAATCCCTCAATTACAACTAACTTGCTATTCATTTTTAAGCTCCTTATAAAAGCTTTGTATCTCTTTCATTTTACCGCAGGTCATATTCCCCTCAGCACACTTCCCTCTTACGCAGCTAGGGCCTGCATTTTTAAATATTGTGGGTGCAGCCTTATAGCAAAGCTTCAGCATTTCATCGGCAAGAGCCTTGATTTCCCATTGAGCTCTTGAACAGCATCTGAGTTTGAAGAAGTTAAGAAGACTTCTTGCATTCATAGTCAGAATCATTTTTGTGTCACAGGCATTCGGAAGAACAAATCGTGCGTCCTCAATTGCCTTTTTCTGAGCCTTCCTTGCGGCTTCCTTTTCATTTAAACCATCTTCGATAAATGTCTTGTAATGCTTTTCTTTAAGAATATCCGCCAGCTTGTTATAGCTTTCAATAGCTGAATCCATCTGCTTATTAAATTCCTCTAATGCTTCTGGATTCGCTGAAATCTCGGGCGGTGTTACAAATTCGAAATTCTTTTCTTCAACATATCTTTGGCTTTGAACCGAGAAAGAAGCTATCCTGTGTCTAGTAATCTGAGCTAGTAATGCACGAGAAACACCCTCGATTCCAAATGTGAATGAAATATGCTCAATAGGGCTTTCGTGTCCCAAATCAGACAGCATATTTAAAAAGCTAATGGTTTTTTCTTCGGTTAAACCATTTAGAAGAGTATCAATATCCGAACTTGCATAACATAATTTTGCAGCTGCTGCAATTATCTTTTCAGGCTCGGGTGTATGTGTCAATAATGTAACTTTCATAATACTATATTCCTTAAATAAAGTTAATTTATTATGTCATAATTTATCACCGTTAGGTGATGGTCGGCGGTGGCCGAAGGGATGATAGTCCCTAAATTATGATACAATATTCTAAAAGAAGAAATCTATGATTTTCGGCAATGCATTTAGCATTGTATACCTTTCGACAGAAAGTTCTTTGGAATTATTATAACATTTTAAAAGTTAAAAGTCAAATACAGCAAAAAAACGGCAAGCCTATTGCTCACCGCGTATTCTTAACAGATCAGTGTGTTTGATACTTTTCAACATTTCCTCTGCACTTGCAAGAGTGATTTCTGAGGTGTTATCACCGCTAATAATCCTTGCAATTTCACTTTTTCTTTCATCAAGAGATGTCAATTCACAAACTGTTGTTTTAGTTTTCCCGTTTTCCGTTTTCTTCTCTATTAGCATATGTGTATCTCCGGAAACTGCTATCTGTGCAAGATGAGTTACACAAATAACCTGCCTGTCTCTTGAGATTTCGCGCAGCTTAATTCCTATCTTCTGTGCAGCTCGTCCACTGACGCCTGTGTCTATCTCATCAAAAATCATTGTAGGTGTGTTGTCTTTTTCGGCAATTACACTTTTTAATGCAAGCATAATTCGTGAAAGTTCTCCGCCGGAGGCTATTTTTGCAATAGGCTTTGGCTCTTCACCTAAGTTTGCAGAAATTAAAAACTCTATGTTATCCATTCCGTGAATAGTAAGCTTGCCTTTTGAGTTAGAAATTTCAAGCTTAACATTCGGCATATTGAGAAATTCTAGCTGTGAGGTAACTTCCTTTATAAATTTCTTCCCTGACTGTTCACGCTTACTTGATAGATTTATTGCTTTTTTGGAAGTTTCCTCTAGCAGTTCTTCCCTCTTTGCCTTCAATGTCTCAATATTATTTTCAGCACCTGTTAATATCTCAAGTTCTTTTACCGATTCATCAAGCCTGTTTAAGACGTCGGAAAGATTAGGACCGTATTTTTTCTTTATTCTAATTATGTTGTCATTTCTTGCGGAAACATAGGCAAATCTCTCCGGGTCAATATCAAGTATTGACGTCAGATGATTAAGCTCTCCAGATATATCGTCTATTTCAATTTTGGCTGACTTGATTCTTTCTATTAAAGGTTCTAAATCCGAGAATATATCAGAATAGTTTTCCAATGCATCAGACGCACTGAAAAGATTTGAACTTATACCATTATCATTATCAATAAGATCTATAACTCCTTCTACAGCCTGTCTTACTTCAACGGCGCTATTTGACAGAGCAAATTCCGACTCAATTTCTTCGTCTTCATTTTCCTTTAAATCGAGAGAAGAAATCTCATCAACCATCTCTTTTAAGCTTTGTATTCTTTCAATTTTATTTTGCTGGCTGAGTGTAACCTGTTTTATCTGCTTTGCTACAGCCTGAAGCTCTCTGAAAGATTTTTGGTATTCTTCAATGTCCGATTCAAGGTTTCCGAATGCATCAAGAATTTCAATATGCTTTTGGGGCGATAACAGTATCTGACTGTCATGCTGACCGTGAATGTTGACTAAAATATTCCCTATCTCTCTCAAAACAGAAAGATTGACAGGGCGAGAGTTGATGCGTGCAGTGCTACCTCCATCGGCTGAAATTTCCCTGGAAATAATAAGGTTTTCCTCAATATTGATACCATTATCAGAAAGAAGTTTTGATACCTCATCAGGTAAGTTGTCAAACACACCGGAAATAACGGCTTTTTTAGATCCGGTGCGAACAATATCCTTTGTAATACGCTGACCGAGGATTGCATTTATTCCGTTTATTAAAATTGATTTTCCTGCTCCGGTTTCGCCGGTAAAAACATTCAGCTTGTCGCCAAATGTTATCACTGACTTTTCAATAACAGCAAGATTTTCAATATATAATTCCCTGAGCATCTATATTTTTTCTTCCTTTCATAGGATAAATAATAATTGAAGTTTGAATTAAATAAGCAGTCTGTTAAGCATACCTACAAATTCAATTGCTAGTGTTTCACTTTTAAGCACTGCAAATATAGTATCATCCCCGGCAATAGTACCCACGATAGACTCAAAATAAGCATTATCAAGCTTTGCACAAACCGCTTGTGCCATTCCTGCGTGACATTTAATTACGACAATATTAGTTGCAAAATTGACTGATAAAACAGCTTCTTTGAATATATTTTTCAAAAGCTCCTGAGGACTTTTTCCTTTGTCTCTTATGTTACTTGGAATATCATACTTATAAACACCATTTGATGAGATTGTTTTGATAAGTGAAAGCTCTTTAATGTCTCGTGAAATGGTTGCCTGAGTTGTATTAAAGCCCTTGTCTTTAAGCATTTCCTGAAGATCCTGCTGCGTAGAAATATCACTGCTTGTGATTAAATTTATAATTTCTTTCTGCCGTTGCTGTTTAGACATTTTCGCTGTCCTCCATAATAGCCTTTAAGGGTCTCATAAGCTTTGAATTAACAGAATCAAAAAAGCTTCCGCCCTTAATATCAATCAGCTCGATATAATTGTCTGATGCTGAAATGGTCAAAACATCTTTTGAAGATATATCATCATTGGTGTTTCCGTCAACCGACAAGCCAAAGCACTCACTTGAGTTAGTATAAAACTTAACTGTTAGCTTTGAATTTTTAGAAAAAATCATAGTTCTAGAAAGCAGAGAGTGAGGGCAGATAGGCGTAAATTCAATACATTCCATATCAGGTTCGATAATAGGACCACCGGCAGAAAGTGAGTATGCAGTAGCTCCGGTAGGCGTGGAAAAAATCAAGCCGTCTGCTCTTATTGAAGAAACCACTTTGCCCGATTTAGATACCTCAAAATCAGAAATTTTACTGTGAGGCGGCTTTGATACCACTATGTCATTCAGTGCGGTAAAGGTTTTTCGCTCATCATTTTGCTTTGTTATTTCACCGTCAAGCATAATTCGCTTTTGAATTACATAATCACCGTTGCAAAGATTATTCAGCAAATTAAGTTCATTGTGCTCAAGTGTACACATAAACCCAAGCCGTCCGCAATTAAGACCGAGTATCGGCTTTTTATATTTTGAAGCAGATGATGACGCCTTTAATATCGTACCATCGCCGCCAACAGCTAAAATTATATCGCATTTTGAGACAAGCTCATCTTCATTTGAAAACTCAATAAAGTAAAGATCAGAAAAATCTGTCTGATATTTTTTTGACATCGAAAGTTCTGCGTTATTATTTCTGAGTATGCTTACAGCATTTCTGACATACAGATCGCTGTTATCTTTATTTAAGTTCGGCAGGATATAAATATTCAACAGATTTCCCTCCTTAATTACTTTAATGTTTCAAACCCCTCATCAACAATCGCTTTTATATCAGCGGGAAAGTGTCTCTTGTCTTTGCTCTTATTAACATATACAAGATATTCAATATTACCGCTTCCCCCTTTTATAGGAGAATATGTGAGATTTAATGTGTTCATACCCGATTTTTCGATAAGTTCCAAAATATTTTCAATAACCTTTAGATGAATCTTTTTATCATTGACTATTCCCCTTTTTGAAAGGCTTTTCTTGCCTGCTTCAAACTGAGGTTTTATCAGCATAACAGCTTCACCCTCGTCAGATAATACATCGTAAACAACAGGAATAGCGTATGTCAAGGATATGAATGACAAGTCAACCGTACAAAAGTTAATAACCTTATCAAACATAGATTTTGTAACATCTTTAATATTTGTGTTTTCTATGTTCTCAATCTGTTTGTTGCCGATCAAACTCTTGTCAAGCTGATTGCTGCCAACGTCAACTGCATAGACAAATCCTGCCCCGTTTTGAAGCATACAGTCGGTAAATCCACCAGTTGACGCACCGAAATCAACACAAATTTTGTTTTCTAAATCTATATGAAAATCAGATATAGCTTTCTCAAGCTTTAGCCCGCCTTTACCGACATATTTAAGAGATTCGCCGACAATTTTAATATCATCATATTCACCGACCAAAAAAGAACTCTTCACAACAATTTTACTGTTAACACTGACGGCAGAGCTTTTTATCATATTCTGTGCTTTAGAGCGAGTATCAGCCAGTCCCCTGTTCACTAATTCAACATCAAGTCTATTGAACATATCTTAAATCTCCGAATTCAGCTTTTTATAAATCTTATCACCCGACAAACCCAAATGCTCAAGAGAAGATGCAACCGTGGCCTGAGGTACAAAATCATAAATTGCTGTACAGCATAAATTAGCTATATCGTTTTTAAGCCTCTGAGAAACCGATCCGTTATAATAACACTCCTCAAAAAAGTAAACCTTTTTATAAGAATTTATCCTATCAATCATATTCTGATCTCTTGAGCTTAAGTTAATAAGCTTTAAAACATCAATAGATTTATCCTCAGTTTTAAGCTTGTCATAAGCGTTTGAAACCTCTTTGAAAAGCCTGCCATAGGTTATAACGAGAACATCTGAACCATTTTCATAAAGCTCATAATCAGTTGATATGTAGTCCTTTTTCAAACTGCAATCCTTATCATTTCCGCGAGGATAACGAATTGCAACAATGCCTGAATCATCATATATTCCCTTAGAAAGACAAGCCTTTAGTTCATCATAATCGCTTGGTGAATAGATAGTCACATTAGGTATTGTTGACAAAAATGAAACATCAAAAATTCCCTGATGCGTAACTCCATCTTCCCCAACAATACCAGCCCTATCAACACCTATTATAGCATGAGTGTTAGATATTGCCAGATCGTGAATTATCTGATCATATCCTCTTTGTAGAAATGACGAATACACCGCAAAGACAGGAATCTTTCCCATTGTGGCAAGACCGCCTGCAAATGTCAATGCGTGTTCCTCAGCTATTCCGACATCAAAAAACCTGTCCTTGTGAGATTCAGCAAATTTATCAAGACCTGTGCCAAATTTCATAGCAGCAGTTATAGCGCAGATTCTGTCATCACTGTCTGCCAGTAGGGTAAGTTCACGCCCGAACACTGTTGAAAAGCAGTCACTCTTTGAAACATAAGGATTTTTAGTATTTATCTTTAAAGCACTTACGCCGTGGTATTTGCTGGGGTTGTTTTCAGCCGGTGCATATCCCTTTCCTTTAATTGTATTCACCTGAACTACAACAGGTTTTTTCATTGCTTTAGCCTTTTTGAAAGCATCCTCAAGCTCTTTAAGGTTATGACCGTCAACGGGTCCGACAAACTCAAAGCCCAAGTCCTCAAAGAGATTAGTTTGGAAAATTGAATTTTTTATCGTATCTTTAGAAAACTTTAGAGTATTCTTTATCGGTTGTCCTATAACAGGAATTCTGTCAAGTGCACGCTCAACAATAGTCTTAGTTTTCTTATATGACTCTTTAGTTCTGAAATTAGATAAGTATTTTGCAATAGCTCCGACATTCTGAGAGATAGACATTTCATTATAATTAACAACGACTATTAAGTTGACATTACTTTTTCCTGCATTGTTAAGCCCCTCAAATGAAAGACCTCCAGTTGCTGCACCATCACCGATTATAGCGATTGCGTAATGATTATCTCCATTGAGTTTCATAGCAGTAGCTATACCCAGTGCAGCAGAAACAGAATTAGAGCTATGTCCGCTGATAAAAGCATCGTGCTCTGATTCGCTCGGTTTACAAAAGCCTGATAGTCCGTCCTCTTGCCGTAGTGTATCAAAATCCTTTAGTCGTCCGGTTAAAATCTTATGTGTATAAGATTGATGACCTACATCCCAGACAAACTTATCCTTTGGTGATGAAAAAACCCTGTGAAGTGCTAGAGAAAGCTCAACCGCACCAAGATTAGATGCCAGATGCCCTCCGTTTTTTGATACAGTTTTAATAAGCGTATCACGGATTTCTTTGCATAATATCCTGCACTCACTTATGCTTAGATTTTTAAGATCACCGGGAAGATTAATCTTATTAAATTCTTCCTCATATTCCTTATTCATTATTGTCTCCGTTCAAATATTATTTTTTCCTATCTAAAAGGCTCATTGTTAAAAATTCAAGAAACTCATTATTGTCAAATTTTTTTATGATTTTCAAAGCCTCTAAGGTCTGATGTCGAGCTACTGCCTTTGCCTCTTGAACTCCTATAAACGACGCATAGGTTATCTTTCCATTTTTGCTATCACTTCCAATAGGCTTGCCAAGGTCATCAAAGCTGCCCTCAACATCTAGTACATCATCTACTATCTGAAACGCATAGCCAAATTTTTTACCAAAGTCTCTTGCAACCTCAATAGTTTCATCGTCAGCATTAGCAAGAATACAACCCATAACACAAGCCGCCTCTATAAGCCGACAGGTCTTTAGCTCGTGCATAAGGTTCAGATTAAGCGTGTTAAAGTGTTTCATCTTAACAGAATACATATCAAAGGCCTGTCCGCCTATCATTCCGTTAATTCCCGTTGCAAAAGATAATTCTCCAACCAGCTTGATTGCCATATCAGCAGGTATTTTTCCACTTTTATATGCATTTGAAATTATCTCAAACGGAAGTGTATTCAAAGCATCTCCCGCTAAGAGAGCGTGTGCCTCGCTGAACTTTTTATGACAAGAAGGCATTCCCCGACGATAATCATCATCGTCCATACAAGGCAAGTCGTCGTGAATAAGCGAAAAGCAATGTATAAGCTCTATTGTGCAGATAATATCAATGCAGTCCTCATATTTGCCGCCACACATCTTGCAAAACTCAATTGCAAGAATTGGTCTGATTCTCTTACCAGCACTTAAAATGGAATACTCCATTGCCTGCATAACCTCTTTTTTATAGAACGCTTTTCTTTTTGTAAAGCTATGGAGAGTATTTTTTATTAGTTCTCTATATTCCTCATTTTGTTTATCAAAATCTTCTTTTAACATACTTATTCCTCTGTATTGTGAATATTTTTATCAACTGTTTCAACAACAAGCTTAGCATCATCAAGCATCTTTTTACACTCACTAGAAAGCGATACACCCTCTTTGAATTTTTCAAGCGACTCTTCCAAGGATAGATTTCCCGATTCAAGCTCTGAAACTATTTTATTAAGCTTGTCCAGCGTTTCTTCAAACGTCATTTTAAATCACTCCATATATTATTAGTTTTCTCCTTAACCTCAGCACTTAATGAAGATTCAGAAAACTTGATTTCAATAATATCCCCAACGGAAATGTCATCAGTCTTTGTAATAACCTTATCATCTTTTAAGGTAAGTGAATATCCACGAGATAAAACCTTAAGCGGACTGTATGAATCAAGCAGTAATGCTGAAGAGTTTAGTCTGTTTTCATATTTGCTCACTATATTATCAATACAAATTTTAAGTCTCTGTTCAGTATTCCTCAGCTTGACATCTCCTATCTCCAGCCGTTTTTTCGGCGAAGAAGATAAAATCCTGTCTGAGGCGTACTTAAGCAACATATGAGAATCAGAAATTCTATTTAACAAAGCTTTTTTTATTCTCTGATTTATATTGTTGATATGTGAGTAATAAGTGGAAATATCATCTGACGCCCGCTCTGCTGCTTCTGAGGGAGTTGCTGCACGCAAATCTGCAACAAGGTCTGCTATAGTAAAATCAGTTTCGTGACCAACAGCGGAAATAATAGGCGTTTTTACATTAAAAATTGCATCAGCAACCTTTTCTTCATTAAAGACCGATAAGTCCTCTGCTGAACCGCCGCCTCTTGCAAGAATAATGGTATCAAGATTCATAGCATCCGCCTGCATAAGTGCATCTGTTATGCTGTCTTTTGCATCACTCCCCTGCACTAGTGTCGGGAAAACATAAACCTTGCATATGGGATAACGCCTTTCTAAAATATTAAGGATATCCTGAAGCGCTGCCCCGGATGATGAAGTTACAACACCTATAGCTTTTGGCTTGTCTGGAATTTTCTTTTTTAACTCGCTCTTGAAATAGCCCTTTTCATTAAGTCTTGATTTAAGATTGTCCAGCGATTCTTTTACTGTTCCAACACCAATAGGTTGAATATCTGTAACAACTATCTGATATATTCCGTCACGCTCATAGCAATCTATATTTCCAAGTACCATAACACTTAGACCGTTTTTTAGATCGATCCTCAGATTTCTTGCCGAATTTGAAAACATAATTGCTTTAAGCGAACTATTCTCATCTTTTAATGTAAAATAATAACGTCCTGAGGAATAATTCATATTGAGATTAGAAATCTCACCCTTGACAGCAATACTTTTTAGCTTCATATCCCCACGGATTTTACTAGCTATATATTTGTTTATCTGAGAGACTGTTAAAATAACACTCATTAAATCAATTCCTTTTTCACATCTGCAAATAAATAGAAAGCTATAAAGTATGATGAAATACAGCATCAGACAGTCTTATTCCAACCTCTCCACTTTTTACAGAAAGCAACATTTTGGATTAACACACTTTTATGCTATCCATATCAATCATCGAACCGGTTGTAGTATAATTGCTGGCGTCAATGCCGAATACACTACGCATTTTGTGAGACGCCCTCGCTTCTTGAGTATGCACCCAAAGCACCATTTATAAATTTAGCATCTGTTTCAAAAGCGTACTTCTGAGCAATAGCAACAGCTTCTGAAATAGCGACATTAACTGGTACATTTTCTGAATATTTAGCCTCATAAATTGCTAATCTGAGCAGAGATAAGTTTACCTTTGGAATACGCTCTAAACTTCTTTTCCGGCTATACTGTGAAATAATATTATCGAGCTCATCGAGATGTTCATACACACCTGTTACAATTTTTATTACCTCATCATTTATCGGTATGTTTTCAGATTCCTTTGCAATATCGAACAACTCGTCCAACTCATAATTTTCAAAGGATCTCTCAAAAATAATCAAAAACGCTGATTCTCTTATATTTCTTCTAGACAGCTTCACTTTAACACTTCCTTTTTAAACCACATCAGCCCCAATATCTTATTGATAATGAGGCATAGTGAATTAATTAAATTTTACTTCTGAAATTGTCACATTAACCTTTGACACAGTTATCCCTGTCATAGACTGAACTTCATTCTTAACATTATTCTGAACCTGTTCAGCAATTGATTTTACCTTAACTCCGGGATTAACATAAAGACTGATTGATATTTCGACTGTATCATTGACAAAATTTATATCAATTGATTCAGAATCGGTCTGAGATAAAAACATATTCCTTAAAATCTTTTTCTTATCATTTGCAATAGAGCATATGCCATCAATATCAAGGACAGCATTTTTGGTTATGGTGAAAATAACATCCTTGCTTACCTTTAGCTGACCCTGAATATTTTCTTTTTTTAACATCATAGTTCTCGCCTCTTATCAACAATAATAATATATTTATATACATTATACCATTAAAAAGAGCTTAACACAACTATTTTACATCAATAATTTTAATGTTTTCATTCAAAACATCTACTTCACTAAGTAATATATCCTTGATCTGTGCCGCCTGAGCAGTTTGCAGACCGTCTGATTTCACAACTATATTAGCGCTTGTTCCATCAAGATATACTACACAATCCTCATATCCTGCTGCTTTGATAAGGTTTTCTATCTTACTTTCTGACTCTATAAGCTGAGATATTGAAACCGCTTCCTCAGAGGCAACCTCTTTTTCCTCATCGGTTGAATCTCCACCGTTCATAATCATTTCAAGAGTTTGTGTTGCCTCATCTCGTGAGGTCATTCTGTCTAATCTTGCCTGTGCAAAGTAATCATCTTCATCTGTTGTTTCATTTACGAAGTCTGCAACACCGTAATTTGATGATTTTGCATTGACAACCTTAGTTGTTTTGATTTCGTTCTCACCACTGTTCATAGCGTAATTGACATAGATAGCAAGTCCCAGAAACAGCGTTAAGCTTGCTAAAATAATTTGTTTTTTTCCCACAATAAAATTTGGAATTTTCATAATATCTCCTCCACATTTAACCTTTTTCAACACATATGCTGTTTGTTGATATATTTAAAGCTGATGAAACAGCCTTAATAACTTTTTCTTTTATCTCAATATTTCCACCGCCTGAGCAAACAATAATAACGCCCTTAACTTTTGGCTCTATTATCTTTTTAACAAGCGCTGTCTCCTCACCGTCAGAGTCTACAATGATTACTTCATTTTTATATTTATCGCTCTTGCTGTCACTGTTTTCATCGGTTTCCGTATCTATATCCTCGGCATACACATATTCCGTTGTACCGTCTAATGTAAGCATAAGCGATACCTCACCTACACCGTCAATTTTGCTTATGATATCTCTGAGTTCCCTCTCTGTTTCCCTTTTAAAGCCGTTTGTATATGAAGTATCATCAAACGATGTTGATGCTTCCTTTTTTTCCTCTTTTTTACCGCTGGGAACAAACTCTGAAACTCCTATCATTAAGAGCCCTAGAATTCCGATAATTACTATAAATAAAACCTTACCTGACAGTCCAGTCTTGGTTTGTAATTTGTCTATCATCCTTTTTATGGATAGCCTATTCTTTATATTCATAGAATTCAACTTTTGATTCTCCAATGTTATTTTTCAATTCTTCTTCTATTTTTTCTTTTTTCTCCTTTGATATTTCTTGTGCCTTTATATAAATCTCCGTTTTTTCAACTTCTATTGAATTATATTCATCTACATCAGCTTGTATGACAACTTTTTTTATGTTTTCATCTACTGACTGAAGCTTTTCCAGAACCTTTTTTTCGAGCGTTTTCTTCAATACTCTCGCATAAGATTTATTTACACTTTCATTAAGCTCGTTATACTCTTTTAAATCAGTTATCTCATTAAGCTTAGGTATTCTAAGCTCAAGGTCTGATCCTAAAAATGGTGTAAGCATAGAAATAATAAGTATTAGAGCAATAATCTGCTTTATATTTAACCTTAAGCTTTCGCTTGGGGAAATATAATCAAATATTGTTGCCGCCAGCCCAACAAAGCAAAATGCGGCAGTTACGCTTTTTATAAGTTCCATTTTTATCACATTCCGAAAATTTATTTATCAAAAAATTATACCATATTAAAGCTTAGTAACATAACTACTGCTGTGGCAATAACAAATATAAGAGTAAAGCATGCTACCACTCCAAGCAAAATAGACAAAACACCGTTTATCCCTCTCAGCAGAGAGGATATTCTGGTTTGCTCAAAAAAGGCGGCTATTACTGATGAAATCCAAACAGAAAACTTAAGACATACGACGATAACAACAGGTTTTAAGGCAGCTACAAGTATAATTATTATACCTAGAACTCCTACACTGCTCTTTATAAGTGAAAGGCTTCCCATTAAAGTGGAATACGCATCTGACATAGCACCTCCGACAACGGGTATCATACTGGATGCTGCAAACTTTGCTGCCCTAATGCCAACTGTGTCAACAGATGTTCCAATAATACTTTGAATTGATGTTACACCAATAAAAATTGTGGTAATAAGCCCTAATGTCCATTTCGCTACGCTTAATAATCCTCTGGAAAACCCATTAACCGAAAGGTTTGGATTTATTGACTCTACAATGGAGGATGCTAAACTAAAGCTTACAAATGGCACTAATATGTAGTCAATAACAAAGGTTATTATCTCGCACAAAAGTAAAACAATCACATAATATGAAACTCCACTAGAAGCATTTCCGCAGGTTGCAACTACGCTTGAAAATATTGGTACATATGACATTATAAATATTGATAGGTGTGACAGCGTGTTACTTACTGAATCTATACATTCACTTATTGTATTGAATAAAATCGCTGTGCAGGAAAGTACGCTTATTATACTGATTATATTTAACAGATTTGAGTTGCTTGATAAAATTCCTGTTGCAACAGATGTAAAAACAATTACTAATAGTAAAGCTCCCAGCAGCTTCAAGGGGCTTGACAAAAACTCTTTTATAAGATTAAGCAAGTAATCCAGCCAGTCTCCTACCCCTATTTTTGAAACTGACTCGGGATCCTCTACTGTTATATCATTCTCATCAAGAAAATTTTCGGCTTCATCTGGTGTGCCTGACTTTATATCCCGTTCAATTTCCTGTGTGATTTCCCTTTCAACCTGCTCTGAATCGCTTACTTCATCTTCTGCATATGTATGAATTCCTCCTATGAGGCAAAACAAAAGAATTGTTATTATATAAATGATTATTTTTTTCATAAGTCCTCAATTTAATAATTCTTCAATTAAAGAAATAACTGCTGAATATATAGGCAGAGAAATAAGAAGTATTGTTATCTTTCCAAATAACTCAACACCCGTACACATTGCATTTTCGCCCGAATCCCTGCAGCAGTCGCAACCAAGCTGGGTTATATAGCTGATTCCAACCGCTTTTAAAAGAATTTCTATATACTCTTCGCTTATACTCGCTTTAGAAAACAAGGTGTCTATTGTATCAGATATATCCGAAAAGCTTATAACAACCATAAGAAGAATATATCCGGCAACGAATATTCCTATAAGCAATGAAATTTCTTTATTATCCCTTTCCAGCAACTTACATATGACTGTTGCCATTATACAAAGCGCAACCACTGAAATAACATTCATTAATTTTCTCCGTCCGAAGCTGACTAATCTACAAGTCAAAAACATCTTTTATAGTATCAAAAAGTGATGCGATCTGATTAACTATAATTACAAGAACTATTATAAGTCCTGCGATAGTTACCATCATTGCCTGTTCGTCACGCTCCGCTCGTTTTAAAAGCTGATTCAAAACTGCAACAATTATACCTACTATCGCTATCCTGAATACCAAATCAATTTCCATAACTTCTCCTATTTGTTGAACTAATTTGTTTTTATGTTAAAATTATTGAAATAAAAGCTCCTATCAAAACGCCGAATGAATTATACATTCTGCACTTAACTCCCTGATCTGACTTAAGCTTTGTAATTTTATTATCAAATTGTTTAATATATCCGTTGATTATTGAAATCTGCCCGTCAAGATAAGTAGTTCCGAGATCGTTTATAAATCGAATAAATAATTGCTTGTCTTCCTCTTTGATAAGACTGCTCTTTTTACACTCTGCTGCAATACATCTTTTACAGTCGGGATGCAAAAAAGCATCTTTGGATATAAAAAAACCATCAAGCTTTTTTTGACTTGCCAGTGAAGAAAAAAGCTCCTCAACAGGCAGACACTGTGATTCTATCATAATTTTAATGCTTACTATTAACTCGTTTATATCCTCTAAAATATATATGCGTTTTTTATAACTGTTCGAAAGATATAAGCCAATAAACGCTGACGATAGAAACACAAACATTATTCCTATTATTTTCATTAAAACCACCCTACATCTGAGAGTTTGCCTCTATTTTTCTTATATCTATAACCTTTCCTATACTGTCGCCGGTTCCTAGCAGTACAATATAATCAAAGGCTTTTCTAATAAAAAGATCTTTCATATAAGGCTTTCTGAAAGCATCATCAATACTACTGGAATGCATCGTCGCTATGATATTGACGCCCGAATTTATTGCATAGTCAAGAGCTATCAAATCTTCCTTTGTTCCTATCTCGTCGCACACGATCAATTGTGGTGACATAATTTTCACAGCAGACAATATACCACAATATTTAGTATATGAATCAAATACATCAGTGAAATTTCCAACATTATTCTGAGGATAGCCCTTGAATGATGCTGAAATTTCATTTTTTTCGTCTATAATAGATATTCGCTTTTTCATACCTATCTGTCTGCACAAATCTCTGATTAGGGTTGTCTTTCCGCTGGACGGTGGTCCCAAAATCAGAACATTTTTAAGTTCATTATCCTGAAGTTCCAGTTTGTTTATCAAGTCATTAGCAATTCCAAAAATCTCTCTTGCAATTCTTATACTTATTGATGATATGTTTTTTAGCGTCTGATTTTTACCTCTATCATCTAATACGGCAGTTCCGCAAAATCCTACCCTGTTTCCCCCTTCAGTTATTATGTAACCTAAGGAAATCTCCCTCTCGTAACTATAAATTGTATTTCTTAATGCTGTTTTATATGTGTATTCAATTTCCTCTTGTGCGATTTGAATTGCATTATCACTGTCAACCGAGAAACTCCCGCTTGGGGTTATATAATATTCATTGCTCTTAACTACTGCTGTCAGATACCTTTTATTTCTCAGGCGGATCTCATTTATATCTGTTCTTCTTTTATCCGGCATATTATAAAATGGTTGTGCAAGTGATGGTGAGAGCAATCTCAAAGCCTTGTCCAACTTACTTTTTTGTCCCTGCATACTAAAATCATTCCTTGTTTTTTATGCTTTTATTTAATCCTATGTGACAAGCTGCCCATTTATTACAAAAAAATAAGACAGATAGAGAGATCCTCTAACTGTCTTAATGTGTAAACTTATATATCTTTATGATTGCTTTTCAATTTCCTTTTTAATATTCATCAAAATTGCACATTCAAGCCGTTTTTTCTGAATTTCACAGGATAGCTTATGTGGTGTCAGAATATCACCCTCATAGAGATAATTGTTTGCGTTACAGCCGCCGCTGCAATAGAATTTAGCCCAGCAGTCCTTGCATTCTTTCTTTGCATAAATATGAGTTTTTGCAAACATATTCTTTATATCCATATTAAATGTTTTATTATGAAGATTACCCATTTTAAACTTTTCTATCCCAACAAACTGATGGCACGGATAAATATCTCCATCAGGAGTTACAGCAACATACTCATTTCCGCTTCCGCAGCCCCTGAGACGCTTAATTGCACAAGGCCCTTGGTTTAAGTCAAGCATAAAGTGGAAGAAATTGCAGAAATCGCCCTTTCCCTTTATCTCTGAAAGCTTGTCAACAAGAATGTCATATTCCTCTCTTATTTTGTCGAGTTCGGCTTCGGTAATAACATAAGGCTCTTTTTCATCACCCATAACAGGCTCAACAGAAATCTGATCGAATCCGCACTCATAGAGATGAATTACATCATTCGAAAAGTCAAGATTATATTTGGTGTATGTTCCTCGTACATAATAGTCTTTATTTTTATCACGCTTTGAAACCAATGCTTTATACTTATCAATAATACTGTCATAGCTTCCGCTTCCGTCAACCCTAACTCTCATTTTATCATTGACTTCTTTTCTTCCATCTATAGACAATACTACATTCGACATTTCTGCATTTATAAAATCAATCTTATCATCGTCAAGCAATAATCCGTTTGTTGTTATCGTAAATCTGAATGTCTTTCCGTATTGCTTTTCTTTTCCTCTTGCATACTTTACTATCTCTTTGACAACATCAAAATTCATAAGCGGCTCTCCGCCGAAAAAGTCAAGCTCAAGGTTTTTCCTGTTTCCCGATTTTTCAAGAAGAAAGTCAATTGCCGCTTTACCGGTATCTAAATTCATAAGCTTTCTTCCCTCGCCGAAATCGCCGGTGGAGGCAAAGCAATACTTACATCTTAAATTGCAGTCGTGTGCAATATGCAAGCACATTGCTTTTATAGGAGATGCAACAGCATAATCAGCAAACTTTTCATAATCATCAACGCTAAATAGTATTCCGTCATTATGTAGCTGGGCAATCTCGTCAAAGCATTCTTCCAAATCCTTGACTGAGTATTTCCCTTTAAGCTTATCTACTATTTCCTTTTTGCACTTATCATCAAACTGTAATGATATATTTTCAAGTATTTCATATGTAATGTCATCAACAATATGAACACCACCTGTATGAACATCTAAAACGATATTAAAGCCCTTTAATTTAAAGCAATGTATCATTATATTTTTGCTCTGTTATTGAGCGTCCTCCTCTCTTAACTTCACCTTACAAAAATTAAAGGGACAAGCTCTGTCCCTTTAACTAATATTATTTAAATCAGACATTTAATCACTATGCGTCTTTTTCACATTTTTGATTTGCAACTGTACATGATGTCTTGCAAGCAGACTGGCACGAAGCCTGACAGTTACCGCAACCACCCTTAGCAGCAGTCTTCTTTAAATTTGCTTTATTGATTGTTTTAATATGTTTCATTTTGCTTCCTCCGAATTTATTTTTTCTTAGTATATCACACTTAAAAAATAATGTCAATATCTTTTGAATTTTGAATTTGCACCGACTATTCCGCCTATTGCTCCGCATACAAGTGTTAGAATCAGTTTTGATGTAACGCTGAACGATAATATAGTATCAGCAAAAATTGCACCCAAAATCACTATCATACAAAACATAATAAAACCGCACAAAGCACCTCTGTATATACCTTTATTGTGTTTGCGTTTTGAACAAATATATCCACCAAAGTATGTTCCAACGCCTAGTGCGACTGTAGACAACAGCTTGATAACTTTATCTGGTGCATCAATTTTTGTCAGAATAAATGAAAAGAACAAAAGGACAAGAACTGTTATTAAAAAGCCTGCGAGTATTGCCAAAAAAACAAAAAATATATCCTTTTTAACAGACGATGATGATGTTCGTCTTCTGGTAAAAGTCTGCAAAAAATCCCTCCTAAAGCTTAGATAAGAGGCAAAGCCAGATTATGAAAACCGTTAAAGGAAACAGCTTTCATAATAAACTTTATTCAGGATTTATATTAAATATTACTATTTTTGTTCGTCGTCGTGAACAGTGAGATTCTGAGCGATAGCCCACTTCTTAACTCTTATTTTACTTCTGTCTCCGCCGGTTTCAACAACAACTGTATCGTCCTTAATAGAAAAAACGATTCCAACAATGCCTCCGGCAGTGACAACCTCGTCCCCAACCTGAAGATTCTTTCTCATTGCAGCGTCTTGCTTATCCTTTTTTCTCTGAGGTCTGATAAGTAAGAAATAAAATACAACAATAATCAAAACCAACGGTAACAGTGTAAATAGATATGATGAAGTTGCATCTGCTTTACTTCCTGCTAAAATATTGATTAAAATATTCATAGATTTGTCCTCCTAATAAAAATTACCTCTTTATTATATCAGCATTTTCATATAAAGACAAGCCCTTTTAGAAAATTTAATGCTAATAAAAAATATTATTCAGACAATTCTTTTGTTATATAAGTATATTCTGACTTTACCCGATCTGAATACTCAGCGTCAGCTATAAAAAGATTTTTATAATTATATATCGCAATCCCACTGTAATTTGAAAGCTCTTTAGCGTCCTTTATCTGCTCGGCGATTATACCCTTGTTGTTTATATATTCGTCCTCTGATATTACTTTATATTCTGCCAAACCTATTATAAGACTGATATTTTTATTGGTTTTCAGTTTATTCCATCTTTTTATAGTATCTAAATAAGGGCTTGTGCTTGAATATCCATAATATACTTGTGGTGTTATGTAATCAACATAACCGTCCTCACTGCACCACGTCTTAACGTCTGCAAATTGTAACTGATAATCGTTCTCAATATTCCCCTGCGGTGAAATTCCTAACACAACATTCTTATTTTTTTCTTTTATCGAATTATAAACAAGTCTAACCATTTTATTTATGTTTTCAATTCGCCATTCTGAAAGATTGGTGCTTCCCGATTTATTGAAAGCAGATTTGTCAAAGCTTTTATCGGTTGTAGGATAAAAATAATCGTCAAAATGTATTCCGTCGACTTTGTAGTTTTCAACTATTTCTATAACACCGTCTGCTACAAGCTGTCTTACATCACTATATGCAGGATTAAGCCACAGATGCTCGTCATTGGCAACGCTTACAATATATTTACCATTCTTTTTATCATCATTATACCATTGCTTTATAGGATATGTATCTGCCGTTGATTCAATTGTTGTAATATTTCCGCATCTAAATGGATTGATCCAAGCGTGAACCGACAAATTAAGCTTATGTGCCTTTGAAATTATAATCTTCAATGGATCATATGTGTGAGTTCCCAGATAGGATGTTTTCGGGAATAGCTTAGATTTATAGAATGAATCTTCGAAAGCCCTTACATGAATATACACTGTATTAAAACCTGCATTGCTTACATTTTCAAGAGCAGTGCTTATTGAAGCTTTAAACTCAGATTTTGACTTTCCGGAAATGAATTCCGCAAGATCAATATAAGAAAACCAAATTGCTTTTTGTTCTTTATAATTCAAAGGCTGATATTGGCTATTTTTCTTCTCTGAATTTTCGCTTTTACCGCTGATCTGCTCTCTGATATCTTCATTAAGAGCTACTCCCTCGTTTCTGACCTCAAATGTTTCGGTTCGTATAGCTCTCTTGCACGAACTCAAAAGCAAAGGTAAAATCAGAATCAAAGGTAGAATTTTAAATTTTTTTTTAATGTTCAATGTTTGTCCTCCTTTTTATACTTAATAAAAGTATATTAAAATTTAGGACAAATATGCAGAGTGGCATATAATCAGCTTATATTTATAAAAAATGCCCTTAGCAAGCTGCTAAAGGCATAATTTTTATATACGATCATTAAAAGGATTTAAAAGTATAACCGTCTTTTTTAAGATTATCTATAACATCTCCCAGTATTTCTGCGTTTGTTTTTGACACAGAATGCAGCAAATATATTGCTCCATTATGCTTTGCGTTAGTTACCTTTTCTAGAGCCTCAGCCTTATCAGGCTGATTGTCAACATCCCAGTCGGCATAAGCAAAGCTCCACATAACTGTTTTATAACCGCACTCATTTGCAAGCTGTAAGGTTCTCTCTGAAAACTCGCCCTTTGGCGGTCTAAACTCAGTCATTTCATAGCCGAATTTCTCTTTTACATAATTGTGAAGCCCCATAATCTCCTGTTTTGCCTCTTCAACTGATATTTCCGGCATTGACGGATGTGAAACAGAGTGATTTCCGACTGTATGACCCTCGTCAATCATTCGCTTTACAAGCTCAGGATTCTTTTCGGCGTAGTCCTGTAATATAAAGAAAGTAGCTTTAACCTTTTTCTTTTTTAAGGTGTCAAGAATTTTGGCAGTATATCCGTTCTCGTAGCCTTGGTCAAAAGTCAGATATATTGTCTTTTTGTCTTTATTGTTGTTATCCGTTTTTGCCATTGAAATGGCATTGTATTTCGAATACTTTTCATTAAAATCAATTGCCCCCAGAGGTCTGTTTTCGCTGTCAAGATTAACGCCCTGGCCGTAGCCTATCAGCGTATTGTCAAGTGACGACAAATCTACCGACTTACCTGCCATAAGTGGCTCTGCACTGGCTGAGCTTGATTTTGCTGAACCAGATGTCGTCGGCTCGGTTGTTGTTGCGATCTCAGAATTTGTATCACTCTTTCTTTCGCCTTGTGATGAGGAAGCGGTAGAGCTTTCATCAAAATGCTTTGTATTGGGCTGTATATCATTCGCACAACCCGATAAAATAAACAGCGTAGATAAAACTAAGCTTAAAATGTATTTCATTCTAATCATCCTTTCTGATTTTAGGATAACCAGAATTAAGAGATACAACGCTGTTAATTGTTGGGTATGATTTTTCTAAATAAAAAGAGACAGCCGAAAAAGCCGTCTCTTTAAAATTTACTAATCTCCTAAATAAGACTTAACTAAAGCCTGAAGTAATTCATCTCTATCAATATGACGGATTAAGCTTCGTGCATTGTTGTATGTCGTTATGTAGGTCGGATCCTCAGAAAGAATATAACCTACTATCTGATTGATTGGATTGTAACCCTTTTCCTTAAGTGCCTGATAAATAATCGTCAGGTTCTTTTTAAGCTCGACTTCTTTATCTTCCTTAACGGAAAAGGTCATTGTTTGATCGTACATAAGCTTTATCCTCCTTTATTCATTCTTACACGGTATACCAAAAGAAAGCCTCGAAATTTAAACAATATATTCCTTTGGCACAAACAAAATATTCGCTATTTATATTATAACCTATAATTTTCAAAATAACAAGTAGTTTTGAAAAAAATAGCAAAATAAATAGTTTTTTATTTTTAATGTTTATAAGGATCAGTCGAATATAAGCCTATTACCTATAAATATTGGAATATTTGTAATAATATATTCTGCTTTCTATGCTCTAAGCTCTGCTCCAAGCTCTTTAAGCGATGTTAAAACTCTTTTCATTGCAGCATCAGCTTGCTCATCTGTAAGAGTTCCCTCGTGAGAACGCATAGAAATTGAATATGAAACAGACTTCTTATCCTTTTCAATCTGTTCACCTTTATAAACGTCAAATAGTGTAACTTTTTCAAGCGTCTTACCGACTGCTGACTTAATTGCCTTTTCCAGTGATGCAACTGGTGTTTTATCATCACATACAAGTGATAAATCCCTTGTTACAGCAGGATATTTAGGAAGCGGCTTGTAGGTTTTCTCAACATCAGCCAAAGTCATCATTTCAGGAATATTGAGTTTTGCTATATATGTTCTTGTTCCTATCTCAAAATTTTCCTGAACAGCCGGATGAAGCTCACCTAAAATGCCAAACTGAACTCCTTTCTTTGATAATACAGCAACCCTTCCCGGATGAAAGGCTGAATACTCATTAAAGGCACAGTCATCTTTGGCAAGTTCAACGGTATAATCGCTAATTGATAAAGTATTTAAAAGCTCTTCTACTATTCCTTTTAATGAATAGAAATCTACACCTCCGTTAGTATCATACATACCTATACAAAGGCGTACAGGTTCGTTTGGTAGCTTACCGTCCTCAGTCTTGATATATTCATTTCCAAGTTCAAAGAGAGAGGCCTTCATATTTCTGTAATTATAGTTTCTTGCCAGTGTTTCACATATTGAAGGGATAATTGTAGTTCTCATTACAGATGTGTCCTCGCCTAGCGGATTTGTTATAGTAACAGCATCACGAAGACTGCTATCCATATCAAGAGCGATTTTATCAAAATATTTAGGCGATGTAAATGAATAAGTTTTAATTTCATTCAATCCGAGTGACACCATAGCATTCTGAACATTTTTTATAAATCTCTGCTCGGGTGTTCTTCTAGCCTCAGCAACACCCTTTATTATCGTAGACGGGATATTATTATATCCGTAAATTCTTGCAACCTCTTCTGCGATATCAGCCTTGCCTTCAATATCAATTCTGACATAAGGTGCATAGCATTTTCCGTCACGAACCTCAAAATCAAGTCTTTCAAGGTATTCTATCATATCACTTTCCGGTATATTTGTTCCTAAAAAGCTGTTGATCCATTCAGGGTCAAAATCGACAGGATTATCCTTATCTTCAGAACAATCTTTATCAATAATCGTGTTATAAACCTCTCCTGCACCAAGCTCTTCAACTAATTCAAAGGCTCTCATAATTGCAGGATAGCAATTTTTCGGACTAAGCCCCTTTTCAAACCTTGATGAAGCGTCGCTTCTCATACCCAGCTTCTTTGCAGTTCTTCTAACGCTTGCACCGTCAAAGCAGGCAGACTCAAAAACAACGGTAGTTGTATCATCCATGATACCGCTGTATTCTCCTCCCATAACTCCCGCAACTGCAACAGGCTTATCCTTATCGGCGATAACAAGCATTTCTTCACTTAATGTTCGCTCTTCACCGTCGAGAGTAACTATTTTCTCACCTTGCTTAGCATTTCGTATTATTATGCTGTTTCCGTTTACATACCTTAAATCAAATGCGTGCATAGGCTGACCGTATTCAAGCATTACATAGTTTGTTATATCAACAAAATTGTTTATAGGACGCACTCCGCTTGCACGAAGTCTTTCTCTCATCCATCTAGGCGACGGCTCAATTTTAACATTCTTAACTATTCCTGCAATATATCTTGAACACAGCTTTGGATTTTTGATCTCAACAGAAAGCTCATCTTCAATATTGCCGTCTATTCCCTTGTATGAAGGCTCTTTAAGCGTTCTCTTTATTCCATAGGTAGCAGCAGCTTCCCTTGCAAGTCCAAGAACAGAAAGACAGTCAGGTCTGTTAGAGGTTATCTCAAACTCAACTGTTATATCGTTGAATCCTATTGCCTCTTTTATATCTTTTCCGAGTGTTTTATCGCAATCGTCGCCCAAAATGAAAATTCCGTCCTCTATCGCATAAGGGAAGTCGAGTGTTGAAAGCCCCAATTCGTCAAGCGAACATAACATTCCGTTGCTCTCAACGCCACGAAGCTTTCCATTTTTTATCTTAACAGGTTTTTTATCGTGCAAAACTGTAGAATTGTTCAAAGCTACAGGAACATAGTCCCCAGCATTTACGTTTTGAGCGCCTGTAACAATCTGTAGCTGCTCCGTTCCCACATCTACCTGACATATTACAAGGTGGTCGGAATTCTCATGCGGAACAACTGACAAAACCTTACCTACAACTACATTTGAAATGTCCTTGCCCTCAGGTGTATAACCTTCTACCTTTGAGCCTGACATTGTCATATCATAGCAAAAATCCTTTATATTCTTATCGCTGACGTCTACGAAATCATTCAGCCATTTCATTGATAAATCCATAATATTGTCCTCCCCTCACGCATTAAAACTGATTCAAGAAACGCAAATCGTTCTCAAACAACAGTCTCATATCGTTTATTCCGTATCTTCTCATAACTATTCTCTCAAGACCAAGCCCAAACGCAAAACCTGAATAAACCTCAGGATCAATTCCGCAGTTTGCCAAAACCTTCGGGTGTACCATTCCTGCGCCTAAAAGCTCAATATATCCCTCGTCCTTACACATTGAACAGCCCTTTCCGCCACAGTTGAAGCACATTACGTCAACCTCGGCACTGGGCTCTGTAAACGGAAAATGATGCGGACGAAGTCTTATCTTGCAGTCATCACCGTAAAGACGTTTCATAAGCAGCTCTAAAGTTCCTACCAAATCAGACATTGTGATACCCTTGTCAACCACCAGTCCCTCAATTTGATGGAACAGCGGTGAATGTGTTGCGTCAACTGCGTCCGAACGGTAAACTCTACCCGGAGAAATTATTCTTATTGGCGGCTTTTTCTCCTCCATAACGTGTACCTGAACCGACGAAGTCTGAGTTCTTAGAAGTATATTGTCAGTAATGTAAAACGTATCCTGAGTATCCCTTGCAGGGTGATCGGGCGGAAGATTAAGAGCCTCAAAGTTATAATAATCGTATTCAACCTCTGGGCCGTCTGCAACATCAAATCCCATACCCATAAAGATTTCTTCAATATCATTCATTACAATATTCAATGGGTGAAGCTTTCCTATTGTTGCTTTTTGTCCCGGAAGCGTGACATCAAGTTCCTCATCTTTAAGTTTTTTCTCCAATACCTGAGCCTTAATTTCCTTAACACGGTTTGTTAAAGATTCTTCAATCTCTGCTCTGACTTGATTTGCCAGCTGTCCGATAACAGGGCGTTCCTCAGGTGACAGCTTACCCATTTGCTTTAAAATAGATGTAAGCTCGCCCTTTTTACCCAAGAATTTTACCCTTAATTCCTCCAGAGCCTTAGTATCGTTTACCTTTGAAAGCTCATCCTTTGCAAGCGACTTGATTTTTAAAAGTGCATCTTTCATTTATAATCCTCCTTAATAAAATAAAAAAGCCCTATCCTATCAGGACAAGACCGTATCTTGCTATACCACCTAAAGGTTAAAAGAGCCAACACTCCCCTGAATTTTAACGGTTTCAAAATCCGTTTCCGCTTACAATAAAAACTTCGGCAGAACCACTCGTGAGTGAACTTCAGTTTGATCTAACTTAGGGAATTTTCAGCAGACATTCCCCTCTCTGAAAGCTATACTGCAAACCTACTCTCTCAGTCATAATGTTTAAAAATAATATATCACAATAAATTTCCTTTGTCAAGCAAAAAACTCAAATTTTTTTCAGATTTAAAGTTATTAAAAAAGACTTTATCTGTTTTGAATTCTATGATAAAATAAAAACACGAAATTTATTTGTAACGTTTTTCATTTTAATACGTCTAATAGACAGCAAAAGATCTTTTGTATACTGCAAAGCTGAGGAGGTGGCTTTTATCAGAAACAAGAAAAAAGATGAATCTTTACAAAAGGGTCTGCTTGAGACAGACTACACTCTTGTATTCAGATATACGCTTTCCCTTTGTAAAGATGAAAATCTGGCACAGGATATTACTCAGGAAACATTTCTAAAGGCTTTGAAATCAAAAGAAAAGTTTTCGGGAAACTCTAAAGAAAGCACCTGGCTTTGCGCAATAGCAAAAAATTTATGGCTTGATTATTTAAAAAAGCAAGGCAGATTGATTGACTTTGATGATAGTCATTTAAGCGAAAACTCCTTTTCCATTGAAGAAAGCATTGCCGATACCGATACCGCAATGCGTATACATATGGTACTGCACACATTGCATGAGCCTTACAAGGAGGTTTTCTCACTTAGAGTTTTCAGTCAGCTATCCTTCAAAAGTATTGCAGGCATTTTTGAAAAAACCGAAAGTTGGGCACGCGTAACATATCATCGTGCCAAAAGAATTATTACAGAAAAACTTAGAAAGGACGGATTAATATGAGTGAAAATAATATTAACTGCGATATAGTGAAAGATTTGCTTCCGCTTTATCACGACAATGTAGTAAGCGATACTACTGCAATGGCCGTTGAGGAGCATTTAAGCGGATGTGAGGATTGTTCAAAGGAATATGAAAGCCTACGAACAGAGCTTACAACAAATATTATCGGAGAGAAAAAGGGTGTTAAAGACCTTCTAAAAATTATCAAGCACAAAGGACTCATTAAGGGTATAACTATTGCAGTTTTATGCTTTGCTGTGCTTTTGAGTTCATTTTTTGTGCTTACTCAGGTTCCTGTGAAAACTATATCCGGTGACAATTTATACGCAAACAGAGTCTATAAATGTGACGGCGTATTCTTTGTTTTTTATAACCGAGAAGGTGTGTTTTCAAAAACATTTGGAAAAGAAGAGCTTAGCAAAAACGGAAAGCAACTTGAAATTAATATAAAAGCTCCTGTTATTGATCTTCAATCATTATTTAGCACTAACAAAGAAAAAAGCAAAATATATAAAATGGATTGGATAACTGATAACTGCTATGAAAATGTCGACAAGCTTACACTAAACGGCAAGGTAATATGGAGTGAGGAGCAAAACGGTAAAGATGAAATACCTGACTATATCAAGGAATATGTATATCAACCTGTTACCTTTGGAGATAATGAAGAAGAAAATAGTCCAGAAACTATAATGTTTGGAGGCAACCAGGTTACAGTTCAATATAGCGATGGTTCAAGCAAGGTATGGGATATAGACGGAAAACTTATTTCGGATAATACTGTAACTGAATAATGTTATAAAAAAACCAGAGGAGCAAAATTCATTCCTCTGGTTTTTATATGTCATTCCAATTTTTCCAATTATAATCAGGATCATCTTTGTCAAAAGTCTCATCAGCACTTAAATCTCTATATTCCTTCTTAGGATATTTGATTTCTTTATACAAATTGTTTATAAGATAAAGTTTAGCGTCTGTATCACAGAAATACATTGAAACAATCTCGCCGCTTTTCATCTTAAACTGTAAATTTCCAAAAGCGTCCTGAGATGTAGATTGAATGTCATTATAAAAAACAGTAACTTCCTTGTAATTTGTCTTTTTCAAATTGAAAAGCCTTGCCTGCTTGTGTTCAATATGGTCATCATATATTTTGGTATAAGCACCGCTGTCCTCCTGACGCTTAACAACCATTAAAATCAGACAGTTAAACACAATACACAGTAAAAGAATAAAAGCAGTCAAAATTTTAAGCCAGATTGTAGGTACTCTCCACAGCAAAATGCAAATCACAACAAGAAGAATAATATTCTGAATTTTTAACCTTTTTATCTTTTTATTCACTTTTATACGCTCTCCTGCCTGTTCAATTTGTTCAGAGGCAGACAGCTTTTTCGGAAATTTATATAACAGCATATTATCACCTAGCAAATATAGTAAATGTTTTTACATTTACTATCGTAGTTAATTTTTTAGGGAAAGCCCTCTCTTGCAGGGCTTTCCCTCTTTTAAAATAGTCCAGTGGACTATTTTAAAATTCACCCTTTTCGGAGCGCACTCCGTAAGAGATTTCGCTGACGGCTCGTCAGCGACAGGGCTCTGCCCTTGACCCACAAGCCTTTTGAAAAAGGCTTGAGCGAAAACTTTTGAATTAACGCTAAGCCTTTTTATAGATTAAACAAATATATAGTTCTCTTGTATTTTATTTATTCTTCTTAGCGTCCTCCTCACGGATCTGCACTCTTCTGATTTTTCCGCTTATGGTTTTCGGAAGCTCGTCAACAAACTCAACTATTCTAGGATATTTGTAAGGAGCAGTCGCATTCTTAACATATGTTTGCAGCTCTTTTGCAAGCTCATCACTGCCGGTATAGCCCTTTGCAAGTACGATAGTAGCCTTAACAACATTACCTCTTATCGGGTCTTTTGCCGCAGTAACAGCACACTCTAAAACGCTAGGATGCTCCATAAGTACAGATTCAATCTCAAACGGTCCTATTCTGTATCCGGACGCCTTGATAACATCGTCGGTTCTTCCGACATACCAATAGTATCCGTCCTCGTCCTTCCAAGCGGTATCGCCTGTGTGATAGATATTATCGTGCCAGTTCTCGTTTGTAGCCTCTTCATTCCTGTAATACTCAACAAATAAACACTTCTGCTTTCTGCCGTTTGTTCTGATAACCATTTCGCCCGTTTCACCAACAGGACAGGAATTTCCGTTCTCGTCAACAATATCCATATTATAAATCGGGGTAGGCTTACCCATAGAGCCGGGCTTTGGTTCCATACCAACCATTGTTGCAGCGCATACAACTGTTTCTGTCTGACCGAAGCCCTCCATAATTTTCAAGCCAGTATACTCATAAAACTTGTTGAAGACCTCAGCATTCAAAGCTTCTCCGGCAGTTGTAGCATATTTGAGGTTTGAAAGGTCATAGTTTTCAATTCCCTCTTTTATAAAGAAACGATACATAGTTGGCGGTGCACAGAAAGATGTAATTTTATAATCCTGAATAACCTTAAGCATCTGATCTGGGTGGAATCTGTCAAAATCATAAATAAACTCAGTTGCTCCGCATGTAAGCTGACCGAACATCTTTCCCCATGCACATTTTCCCCAGCCGCTCTCTGAGATTGTAAGATGCAGAGTGCCGTCAGAAATATTATGCCAGTGCTTAGCAGTGATTATGTGACCGATTGTATAATAGTGATTATGCAGAACCATCTTTGGGTATCCTGTTGTTCCCGATGAGAAATATAACAGCATCGGATCTTCAACATTGTTCTCAATTCTATCAAGAGTTTTAGGATATTTAGCCGACTCCTCCATAAGATTGGTCCAGCCTTCTCTGTTGCCTCTTGCAATAAACTTCTCTTTGATGCCATTATACTTCTTTATAGAATTCTCAACAATTTCAGGAACATTATCATCAACTGTTGTACATATGTACTCAACGCTTGCTGCTTCAAAACGATAAACATAGTCTTTTTCCTTTAACTGAGCAGTTGCAGGAATAAAGATTGCTCCGATTTTCATAAGTGCATAAGCCGCAAGCCAAAACTCATAATGCCTTTTAAGAACAAGCATTACCTTATCGCCTTTTTTTATTCCATGATCCAAAAACATGTTTGCAAACTGGTTGCTCATTTCAGAAATATCTTTATAGGTAAACTTTCTTTCTTCACCCTCTTCATGTACCCAATAAAGGCATATACGCTTAGGGTCAATCCTTGCGATTTCGTCAATAACATCATATGCAAAGTTGTAATTAGGCTCAGGATTTGCCTCAAACTTTGAAACTACTCCCGTCTTTTCATCAAATTCCTCTATTACGAATCGTTTGTAAAAATCATTCAAATTAACACT
>CANQJW010000002.1 GCA_947624345.1 uncultured Clostridia bacterium
TTTTGGCATCTTCATTATACCATATTTTGAAGTTACTTCTCTTTTTTATTGGGTCATATCATTTTAGCACATACAAGGGCGCTGTAATACCGTAATATTTACAAAAAACCGTCGGAAGATTTACTCCCGACGGTCTATTAAACTCTAAAATGCAATTGGACTATTTCACCTTTACCTTCTTCTTACTCTTGAACCACTTACTATACACCTTCTGCGTCTTGCCCTTTGCGTCCTTGTAAGTCGTATATGCTCTTACCCTTACAAAGTATTTCTTCTTGCTCTTTAGCTTCTTGATAACAAGCTTGTTCTTGACAGTCGCCTTATTGACTACGTTCTTCTTGAAGTTCTTCTTAGTAGACGCCTGTACTTCATAGCCTACCGCCTTTGCAACCTTCTTCCAAGATACAGTTATCTTCTTCTTGCCCTTAGCCTTTGCTGTAAGGCTTGTTATCTTAGCTTGTTTAATCGCCTTTTCAGCATCAGCCTTAGCCTCTGAAGCCTTTTGAGCCGGTGACGTTGTCTTTTTAACATTACCGCCTGTTGGTTTTGTCGGGTTTGTTGGATTTGACGGATTTGTCGGGTCAGAGCTGTCTGATGGGGCTGACGGGTCTGATTCGGACGGGTTTGTTGGGTCTGACGGGGTTGATGGGTCTGTCGGGGTTGATGGGTCTGTCGGGGTTGATGGGTCTGTCGGGGTTGGTGGCTCGTCTTTCTTTTCTTCTAAACCTTCGATTGCTGAATATATATCCTCTGTAAGATATTTCATACCTAATATGTGTGATTTATCGCTCTTGGTAGATGCTTGCTCTAGCAATTCTTTTAATACTCCGTAGCTTTCTTCTGTATAATCTTTTTCTGAGTATTTATTTGCCTCTTTTACCGCTGTGTTTAGTTCCTTATAGGTTTTTGACATTTCTTCTTCTATATCACTACAAGTTCTCTGGCTCTTTGCCACCGAATCCCAATAGCAAAATACTCTTGCACCTTCTGATATTGCATCTGCTGTTCTTGAGTATAAATATACGTTTTCTATTGATGCTGAAAGAAAAGGTTTATTTACACTATATGAAACAACATTTTCAGGAATTTCTATAACTTTAAGATTTGTACAGTTAAAAAACGCATTTGATGATATTTCAGTAATCTGTGAGCCATCTGCAAACGCTACTTCCTCCAATGCTGTTTCACTGATATCATCACTCTGATATTTACCACCAGCAAACCCATAGCTAAGGTCTGTCACCGAAGCAGGTATTACTATCTTTTTTAACTGCGGACATTGAAGAAATGGCGAGTTTGTAATGCATTTAATTCCCTCTTTAAATGTAACTGATGAGAGCTTTGCACATTTGGCAAATGCACAATTTTGATAAGAAGTTCCATTGTTGCCGGCAATTTGATCCCATCTCTCTATCGTTGATGGGATTACAACACTTTCAACACCTGTATTTTGAAACGCAGCTGCTCCAATAAATGTTAGTCCTTCAGGAAGTGTTATGTTCTTTAATGATGTGCAATTCCTAAATGTATTATTCCCCCAATCAGAATCAGAAGATCCAACAAAACCACCAGGATGTTCACAAATAAGAGTTGACGGTATTTTTACACTTTCTAACGAAGTGCAGCTTTCAAATGCCGCTCCACCTAATGCTGTCATACCTTCTGCTAATGTAACATTTCTAAGAGACGTACATTCTGCAAAAGCATAAGAGTAACGAATTCCACCAGTATCTTTTCCCTGTACCCAACTATTAAATTTTCTTATTGTCGATGGTAAAACAACAGTTTCAAGATTAGGCATTTTATAGAACGCACAGTATCCTATTGATGTTACGCCTTCTTCAATTACCACCTCTTTGATATCCTCTTTATGCTCTTTTTTATATGTATAAACGCTCTCATAATCTTCAATCACAGGTGCTTTAACACCACTACCACCCTCATAAGTGGGTGCTGATGCCATTTCACCTTTACCCGAAATTGTAAGTTTGCCGTCCGAGTCCAATGTCCATGTTATTCCGTCTCCACAAGTGCCGTTAGCAACTTCACTTGCTGAAGCTGTCATTGCACCAGTGATTGCTGTTAGTGCCATTGCCAATGATGCCAACAATGACAAAATTCTTTTAAGTTTCATACTAGAAACCACCTTTCTTTTTTAATAATAATCTATGTAATTTAAAATTACATCAAAATATACAAAAAGACGCAGTACGCCTATGCATACTACGTCCTATTTACAATATTTAAATCTAAAGAACTATTCTGTACACAGCAAATAAAGGTTAGGCAAAATGCCCCCCCCCCCGTTTACAAATACTGGGTAATTTGCGTTGTACATAGCAGTCCCTCCTTAAACTTGGTATCTATAATATAACATATTTCGAGAGGGGTGTCAAGGGGTTGGGGGAAATTTTTTGAAAAATTCTGTTGTAAAAAGATGTGAACCATTTTAGTCTTATCTTTTTATTAAATCAAATTATATTCATAGTATTATAAAAGCCCAGAGCAGAACTCTGAGCCTTGTATTGGTTTTAGATTTATTCAGCTGTATAAGGAAGCAATGCAACGTGGCGTGCTCTCTTGATAGCTGATGTAAGTTCTCTTTGGTGATATGCACAAGTTCCTGTAACACGGCGAGGGAGAATCTTTGCTCTATCTGTCATGCACTTTCTTAACTTAGCTACATCTTTATAATCAATCTTTTCTGATCTCTCAACGCAGAACATACAAACCTTTTTACGACCTCTCTTGTTAGGTCTATTGGTTTTCTCCATGGTCTTTTCCTCCTTTTACCTGATTTAACTTTGATTTTAATAATCTGATTGTCTTGATTAGAACGGTACTCCGTCGTCTGAAATAACGACCTCAAAATCATCTATATCGCCAATAGCAATAGACTCATTTCCGGAATCGTTATTGACAGGATTGTTTTGAACCGGTGTGCTAAAAGTGGAGCCTGTAGTGCTGCCCTGCTGTTTCGGCTCACCAGTGAATGATGCGTTATCAACAATTACCTCTGTGACATAATGTTTAACGCCATTTCTGTCCTCATAGGTTCTTTTCTGAAGATTTCCTTCAATGGCAATCATTCTGCCCTTTGAAAAATAACTGTTTATAAACTCTGCTCTCTGACGCCATGCAACACAATCTATAAAGTCTGTCTGTTTTTCCTCTCCCTGTCTGGCATATCCTCTGTCAACAGCAACAGAGAATGACAAAACACTAACTCCGCTTTGTGTCTGCTTAAGCTCCAGATCCTGTGCTATTCTTCCCATTAAAATAACTCTGTTTAACATAACGCATTTTCCTTTCTGTCAGTATTAAGCAACTGTAACTAAAAATCTCAGAACGCCGTCAGTAATCTTGAGTACACGCTCCAGCTCTGCCGGAAAGCCTGGCTTTGAAACAAAGTTCCAAAGAATATAGAAGCCTTCATTTTCATAATTGATAGGATAAGCAAGTCTTCTCTTGCCCCACTCGTCAATTGAAACCTCCTCGGCATTTGCTGAAATCAGGTCACCAAACTTTTGCGTAAGAGCTTGCATTTCCTCTTCGCTTAGCTTTGTGCTGAGTACGACCATAGCCTCGTACTTTTCTGTAACCTTAGCCATAATATCTGCACCTCCTTTTAGATTTCGCCTATATCTTTTGATACAAGCAAGGATAACTAGTGAATTATATCACAAAAATAATTTTTTGTCAACTATTTATTTTTTTTGCTAATTTTACTATCAGATTTTCCAGATCTTCCCTTACTTCAGGATGTTTAAGTCCAACCTCGATAGATGCCTCTAACATACCGTATTTACTTCCCATATCATATCTATCGCCTAAAAAGTCAATACCGGTCATACCCTTATCTCTGGCGAGTACTGCCATAGCATCAGTAAACTGATACTCACCGCCTTGACCTTTAGGGATATTTTCAAGTATGCCAAAAATTTCAAAAGGCAAAACACATCTACCAAGAATAGAAAAGTTAGAAAACTTGTCCTCAAGAGAAGGCTTTTCTATCATATCGGAAATAGAGTAAACATTATCCTTCATTTTTTCACATTTCATTGAGGAATACTTAACTATAAATTTGTCAGATACCTCTTTTATAGCAACAGCTCCCAAGCCATACTCTTCATAGGCATCGCAAATCTGCTTACAGCATGGTATATCTCCTATGATCACATCATCTCCATACAAAACCGCAAACGGCTCACCGTTCACAAAATCCTTTGCCAGAGAAATAGCATGTCCCAACCCCAGTGCTTTTTCCTGAATGACATATGTGATATTCGCCATGCGAGAAATTTTTTGAACTTCCTCTAATATCTGAGTATACCTCTCTCCGCCGTTTTTCAAATGCTCTTCAAGTCGGACGCTAGGAGAAAAATGATTTTTCACTATGTCCTTGTCAGGGCTTAGAATAATACATATATCCGTTATGCCGCTTTTCACAGCCTCCTCGACGTTATACTGAATAGCAGGCTTATCAACAATAGGCAAAAGCTCTTTTGGTATAGCCTTTGTAGCAGGCAGGTCGCGGATTCCCCAACCACCGGCAGGAATTATAGCCTTTTTTATATTCATAATATATTCTCCCTGATTATCAGCTTATAAGTAAAAGGATTACCCTTATTATCAATTGATAAGCAACGACAGCTCCGATTGCTATGCCAAATGAAGTTCCGCCTTTCTGGGCAATGGTAAATTTTCGTTGTGTATCTGTCTGTGGGACCTGATCTATTTCTAATATATCTTGCTTTGTCTTTTTAAAATACCAGAAGTTTGAAAACATTCCGCTGATTATACAAAGAACAAGTGATAGTAGTGAAAGCCCAAAAAACACTCCTGACCATAGAGGTGAGGCAGAAATCTTTTCGACGATTTCAGCTGTTTCAACACCCGTAGACATTCCGAATTTCAAAAACATACTCTGTAAAAATACAGACATTGCAATTTTGAATGTCAAAAAGAAAAATCCGTATCCCAGCATTTTTCTATAAAAATAATAATATTCAGGGAACAAAAATGCACAGAAGTTAAACGACCTCTTTATTTTCAGCTTTGCAAATCTCATAAACTGTGCCAGAAAATAAAACTTGTTGCTTCCGACATAATCGGCAATATCCCTTGCTCTCACACCATCAATATCAGTGTCGTCCTCAACAGACACAAAGCCACCCATAAAAGGATTAAAGGGTTGTCCCTGCTGACTGCCATAGCCTTGTCGGTCATTACCAAAATCGTTGAAAGGGTTATCTTTATTCTCAAAATAAGCATCAAGAGGCAGACCGCACTGAGAACAGAAATTTTCACCTTTCTCATTGCTAAATCCACACCTCGGGCAGATTATTATATCTGGCTGTTCTGTTTCCTCTGATTCAACTTCGTCTTTATTATTTATCTGCCTCCATGAGCCTCCCTCAGCATGAAGTGAGGTGTTTATACACTCGCCAACCTGATTATAGCAATCCCTGTGATAGGGAGTTCCACATTCAGGGCAGACAACAATATCGTCAGTCTCTTCAAAATCCCTGTCACATACAATACATTTGAATCCTTTGTAATTAGCCATATTATATGCCCCCTTAAAGGGCTCCTCCTTGAATTTAAAATTTATATCTACTTAATTATAGTTATTATAACATACAATTTATAAAAAATAAAGTTATTTATTTATATTCTTTACTTTTTATCCAAAATAAAGTATAATTGTTATAATAAATTCTTAATATTCGGAGAAAACTATGGTTATTTTAGATGAAATAAAACAGGAGCTTTCCGGCTTTTCGCCTAAGATTTCAGAGCTTTATAAGGTTCTGGAAATTGACAACAACAACGTAAAGCTCAAAGAGCTTCAGGATAAAACTCTTGATACTGATTTCTGGAACAATACTGACAATTCTCAAAAGGTATTAAAGGAAATAAAAGCAATCGAGGATACTATAAAGTCATACACCGACGCCAAAGAAAAGTATGATGAAATTTCTCTTATGCTGGAGATTGCCGACGAAGACAACGACGAGAGTCTGGCTTTAGAGGCAAAGGCAGAACTGAAAAAGTTTGCAGAAAATCTTGATAAACTAACTATCGCCACACTTCTGACAGGTGAATATGACCACAACAATGCAATCGTTTCCTTTCACCCTGGTGCTGGCGGAACAGAGGCTCAGGACTGGGCGGAAATGCTGCTCAGAATGTACACAAGATACGCTGAAAAGCACAATTTTAAGGTAACTATGCTTGATTATCTTGAGTGCGGTGAGGCAGGAATCAAAAGTGCTGCTATTCTTATCGAGGGCAGAAATGCTTATGGCTTTTTAAAGAGCGAGGCGGGTATTCACCGTCTTGTGAGAATATCACCTTTTGACAGCTCGGGAAGCAGACACACCTCCTTTGCAGCTGTTGATATAATGCCGGAAATAGACGACAGCACTCCCGTTGAAATAAGACCTGAGGACATCAAAATGGACACCTATCGTGCAAGCGGTGCCGGAGGTCAGCATATAAATAAAACGGATTCTGCTGTTAGAATAACTCACATTCCCACAGGGATAGTCTGCTCCTGTCAGACACAGAGGTCACAGCATCAGAACAGAGATTATGCAATGAAAATGCTTAAAGCCAAGCTTATTGAAATAAAAGAGCGTGAGCATTTAGAAAAAATTGAGGATATCAAAGGCGAACACAAGGACATCGCCTGGGGAGCTCAGATTCGCTCGTATGTGTTTATGCCATATACCCTTGTTAAGGATCACAGAACAGGCTGTGAGGTTAAAAATGTCGAGTCTGTTATGAACGGAAATATCGATCCGTTTATTGATGCTTATTTGAAGCAACGATGACTTTGCAACTGGTCAATTGTAATGAATAATGGACAATCGATAATGATAATCGCTAATATCACAAAAGCGTTCAGGTTTAACCTGAACGCTTTTACTATTGCCTCTTACCTCTTGCAGAACTCGTCGCTATTTAACTTTGACTTTACTTACTTTATTAACCCATCTGCTATAAACCCTTTTAACATTATAATTTGCGTCCCTATATGTTGCATAGGCTCTAACTCTTACAAAATAGGTCTTTTTTCTCTTGATTTTCGGATTCTTAGCTGTAATCTTAGCCTTAGAGGTTATCTTCTTGAAGACGATCTGCTTATCCTTGAACTTCTTTTTCTTAGCTACCTGAACCTCATAACCTACTGCTTTACTTATTTTCTTCCAAGTTACAAGTATCTTCTTTTTAGATTTGCTCTTAACTTTCAGCTTTGTGATTTTTGCCTGTTTCATTTTATTTTGTGCTTTGCTCTTATCTTTTGCTACATCTGCAGCACTTCGTGTTTTAAATTCATCAACTATTGATGCAGGTGCAGGTGTCGGTTTGTTTGTCTTGTCAATAGTCTTTATAACATTTCCATTTGTGTCAAGGAATTTTACGCATCTGATTAAGAATATATAGTCCTCAGAATTACCCCATGAGTTTGTATACATAGAAATACTGTAGCTGTCACCTGTTTTTATCGGATTTTTCAAATCTAGTGCCACGCTATTTTCAGTAGTTCCGGTAATATCGCTGTTACCCTTTACAGAGGTTGATGAATTTGTTCCTGCAACAGTTGCAGACAAATCTAAATTTGTATATGAGTTGAAGGATACATCTTGAGCACAGTCAAATATATATCTGATTTGTGTAGCACCATTCATCGCCTTATCAGCAACACCTGAAACTATTGTCGCAGCATCATCCCAGTAAATTACTGCTAGTGCATCTTCCTTTGGGAAGGTTTCAACCTCTTCAGGGGGAGCAATGGTTCCGTTTCTTATTTCCTCAGCAAGCTTTTGTATAAGCTCAGCATCGGTTTGTGATTTTATTTTACAATCGGTTCTTGAATAGAAATTATCATTTGTATCCCACAAAACAGGAACAAAGCCATAACTCTTTATCAGTCTGAGTATATGATCCATAGCATCACTGCCATCATTTATTATACGATCATTCCATGACATATGAACACCATTGTCGGACGCATATGACGTTGATGTAGTTGTTTCACCTATAAATACAGGTATACCCTTATCATAAAATGCCTTTTTGAGAAGTTTCAGCTGGCTCAGACTATACGACTCCCAATACTCGCTTCCGATTTGATTTGTCCAGTACATGCTATTGTCAACATAGTGAACAGATACCATCAACCTGTCCTCAGCTGTATCAGTTGGCATTTTGAAGGCTTCACCTGTTGTTTTGTCAATATTAGTCCAACAACCCGATGCGATAAGCATTCTCTTTGCATTGTTTCCGCCAGTAGCTCTTACTGCATCAACAAACACCTGATTGAGTGTGTTAGTCCAGTCCAAGGCATCTCTTGTGGACAGATCTTCAATTGTATCAGTCTCTGGGTTTATCTGACCGCCGCCTAAGTATTCGTTATATCCCTCAAATACAAGGTAATCAGAATAGTCCTTGAAGTAGTTAGCAATCTGTGTCCAGAGCTTTGTGAAAATCTCAGCAGATTTTTCTTTAGAGTTACGCCTGATAATAAATTCATCATAATGGTGAATGTTTATTACAGCGTAAAGACCATCCTTGCGGCAATAATCGACGATTTCCTTAACACGAGCGATAAGATCAGCATTGATATTATAATTGCCGTCATTTTCCATCATATTCCCCCAGAAAACAGGGATTCTCACTGTATTAAAGCCAGCATCTTTCATACCGTCAATAATCTCTTGGGTAGTGATCTCAGCACCCCAGCACCTTTCATAATCCTGAGGTGTATTTTCCCCTACAACGGGTGGCCAAGTAAAGTTAATGCTCTCACAATTCGTCGAGTCATACGCTTCCATTGTGTTTCCGAGATTTATTCCAAGCCCCATTTCATCGGCGTAATCCTGAGCGGTCATATTATCACGCATTACACCTCCGTCAGCAGCAATTCCGGTCACAGAGGATATCCCCTGCAAAGATAATGCACCAAGCATCACACAAACTGTCAATATACAAGATATAACCTTTTTGATTTTCATATAAATACACCTCTAATTTTTCCATAATGTTTATGTAATCATTTTTATACATTATGATATTATCATAATGTTTGACAAAAGTCAATATAAATAAAAGTTTTATTGCGATATATATTATTTTTATAAGAATTGTTTTTAAAAAAAGAACGGGAATAAAATCCCGTTCATTGATATTGTTGCATATTTATTTGATTAAGCATTATTCTGCAGATTCCACAGCAGGCTCTTCTGCTTTTTCCGGTACGGGTTCCTCTGCAGTTTCTTCAACAGCCTCGTCTGCTTTTTCTTCAGTAGGTTCTTCTGCAGATTCCTCAGCAGGTTCTTCTGCAGATTCCTCAGCAGGTTCTTCTGCTTTTTCCTGTGCAGGTTCCTCTGCGGTTTCTTCAGCAACCTCGTCTGCCTTTTCCTCAGTAGGTTCTTCTGCAGATTCCTCAGCAGGCTCTTCTACTTTTTCCGGTACGGGTTCCTCTGCGGTTTCTTCAACAGCCTCGTCTGCTTTTTCTTCAGTAGGTTCTTCTACAGATTCCTCAGCAGGTTCTTCTGCTTTATCCAGTGCGGGTTCCTCTGCAGTTTCTTCAACAGCCTCATCTGCTTTTTCTTCAGTAGGTTCTTCCTCTTCATCAAAGGTAGGAGGATTCTCAGTTGAATATACTACATTCGGTTCGTCTGATAAAGCCTCAGCAGTGTCTTCCTCCTCAACAGGCTTCTCAACCTTTTCAGGCTCAGGCAACAATGCCCTCATAGAAAGGCTGATTCTCTTGTTATCCTCGTCGATTTCAGTAATCTTAACCTCAACCTCTTGTCCAACACTCAAAATATCAGCGACATTGTCAACCCTCTGGTTAGCAATTTGCGAAATATGAATAAGTCCGTCAATACCCTCGATAATCTGAGCGAATGCTCCGAATGATGTTATCGAAACTATCTTAACAGTGATAACCTGCCCTACGCCGTAATTCTTGCTGAAAATTATCCAAGGATTGTCCTCTTCCTTTTTGAGTGAGAGTGATACCTTCTCGCTTTCTTTATCAATGCTCTTGATAGTAACCTCTATCTCGTCACCAACAGAAACAACATCAGATGGGTGCTTGATTCTTGCCCAGGTGAGATCAATCTTTCTTACTAAGCCGTCAACTCCGCCGAGATCAACAAATGCTCCATAGTCGGTAACAGATTTAACCTTACCGGTTACAACCTGACCAACCTCAGCACTCTCGAAGAATTTTGCTCTTTCCTCTGCACGCTTTTCAGTTGCGATGATTCTGATAGAGCCTACTGCTCTGTTCCTTGTTTTATCAACATCAATAATCTTAAAATCAACAGTCTTATTCAACAAATCATCAAGACTGTCGCCGCGTCTTTCGGTAGCCTGTGATGCAGGGATAAATACCTTAAAGCCCTTTGTTGAAACTAAAACTCCACGCTTCAGAATATTAGTAACAACACCTGTTAATACAGTCTTTTCCTCATATGCCTTAACAACATTTTCAAAGCCTACCATTGCATCAACCTGCTTCTTTGAAAGTGTGTCTACACCCTCTTGGTCATTGGTCTTTAAAACTATAACCTCAACCTCATCGCCTACTGATACAACCTCCTCAGGCAACTTAGAAGAATCAGCAGAAAGCTCATCTCTTGGTATAACACCGGTGTGCTTTGTACCAATGTCAACTAAAACTTCTGTTTTGTTTACAGCAGTTACAATTCCGGTTACCCTTGCTCCTATATATATTCTTTTAAGAGACTGCTCAATAGCCTCTTCAAAATTAAATTCTTCTTCTTTGTTTTCGAGAATATCACTCATTGTTTTTTTTACCTCCTGTATAATGTACGCCGGTGTTGATGCACCAGCAGAAATACCTAAATAATGCACGCTGTAAAAATCCAGATCATACAGCTCTTTTGCTTCCTCAACAAGATAGCAGGGACAATATTCAGAGCAGATAGACTTAAGCTTTAAAGTGTTAGAGCTGTGACGGTCTCCGACAATAATCATTTTGTCAGCCTTAGATGCAATACTTATTGCCTCCTCCTGACGCTTTGAGGTAGCATCACATATAGTGTCAAAAATCAATGCTGATTTATTAACACTTTGTATGTATTCTTTGCACCTTTCCCAAAGCTGTTTATTGAAGGTAGTCTGAGCTACGAAAATCATATTTTCATTCTCTACCTGTGATAAAAGTAACTTTAGTTCATCAAGTTGTGAGAACACATAACATTCACTCTCACAATGTCCGCTTATGCCGATTACCTCAGGGTGAGTTTTATCCCCTGCAATTGCAACAAGATAGCCGTCTCTTGATTTCTCTTTCACAATTTTGTGAATCCTTGATACAAAAGGACAGGTAGCATCAACAACATTGACATTCATCTCGCTCAAACGCTTATATACATCGGCCGAAACGCCGTGAGAACGAATTATAACCGTCTGACCGGACTTTACATCATCAACATCATTAACTACCCTGACGCCCTTGCTCTCAAGATCAGAAACAACACTCTGATTATGAATAATCGGGCCTAATGTGACAACATTATTCAAGTTATTTAAATTATTATACACTATTTTAACTGCTCTGTCTACACCAAAACAAAAGCCAGCTGTCCCTGCAACTAAAATTTTACATTTTGTTAACATTTAAACCTCCGAAGAGTTAGTAAATATCGCTAATTATCCAAATTATTCAGGTAAGGGTTATCAGTTTCAACCAGATCAACAATTTCGTTCATTATAGTTTGTCTTAATTTCTTTAGCTCCCTAGGATTTGAACATGATATATTAAGCTCCTCAGGTGAGATAGCCTTTCCGAACTTAACAACAACCTTTTTTCTAAATTTTAACTTTCCATCAAAAACAATTCCAACAGGAATCACAGGAACCTGTGCAATTGCCGCAACAAGTGCTACTCCTGTTTTACCCTTGCCAACTCTGCCATCCTTCGAGCGTGTTCCCTCAGGGAAAATCAGAAGATTGCGTCCTTTATTCAAGCACTCAAGAGACTTATCAATTACCGAGGTGTCCCCTTTTCCCCTTGTTACAGGAAACGCTCCCAATGATTTTATGAGAAATGTAAAGAAGATGTTTTGCTTAAAAAGCTCCTCCTTTGCCATAAACGAAAACGGAACTCTGACAGGAAGTGAAATAAGAACAGGATCAGCATAGCTTCTATGATTGCTGGCATAAATATAAGAGCCATCCTTTGGAATATTCTCTTTGCCTTCAAATTTGATGTTATAAAAAACACGATAAACAACCAGCACTAAACATCTTATAAAGTTATACCAAAGCATATTCAAAAACGGTAGTCTGTTGCCTCTTTTAACAGGACTTATCGCAGGCATCTCTCTAAAAAAACCGCTGTTATACTTGCCTTTAGATGAATCCCTATTTTTCTTATCATCACTTTTTTGTATCTTTAGCTTTTCAATAATAGTGTTGTAAATCATCTCAACAGACTCGTCAAGATTAAGACTTGTTGTGTCTATCTCGATAGCATCGTCCGCCTTTTTCAGTGGTGCTATCTCTCTGTGCATATCGTTGTAATCACGCTGTTTTATATCCGCCAGAACCTCATCATAAGTGGACTTATCGCCCTTTTCCTGAAGTTCCTTAAATCTTCTGGCTGCACGCTCCTCCGCAGAAGCGGTCAGAAAAATCTTAACATCAGCATTAGGCAAAACAACCGTTCCTATATCCCTGCCGTCCATAATTATGTTGTTTTCCTTTGCGATATTCTGTTGCAGATCAAACAGAAACTCTCTGACGGCCGGAATTGCAGAAACCTTTGAAGCACCCATTGAGATTTCGGGCGTTCTTATTTTGTCAGAAACATCTTCCCCACAAAGCAATACCCTTTGTGAGCCGTCTATATAAGCAAGTCTTAATTCAATATCATTAAGATTTGACTTCACATCACCGGCATTATCTGTATTTACCTTATGCTCTGACATATACAAAGCGATAGAGCGATAAAGAGCTCCTGTGTCAACATAAACATATTCAAGCCTTTTTGCAACAGCCTTTGCTATTGTTGATTTTCCTGCCCCTGACGGGCCGTCTAGTGCAATGTTAATGCCCATAATCATTCTCCTATATCCTATTTATATAATGCTCTGTGCTGCCAGATTTGCTGTGGCGAAAGCAATTTGCAGATTAAATCCGCCTGTATATGCGTCAACATCAAGAACCTCACCGATAAAGTGTAATCCCGACACAAGCTTTGATTCCATTGTGCTTGGGTTTATCTCCTTGGTGCTTACTCCACCTCTTGTAATTATTGCCTCATCAACAGGTCGGAATCCCTTTATGTCAATACGCAGATTTTTAAACAGTTCTATAAGCTTTTTTCTCTGCTCTCTTGAAATATTATTGACCTTTTCAGTACCGTCAATACCTGACAACTCTATTATAACAGGAATCATTTTCGTTGGCAAAAGCTTTTTTAACGCATTGGAAAAAATCCTGTTCGGATTGTCTGAAAAATCTCTGAGTATTCGCTTATCAAGAGCCTTTTCGTCCAGTCCTGGCTTTAAGTCGATAAGAACGTAATAATCCTTTTTATCAATATTATTTATATGTGCACTTGCTGACAGCACAAGCGGTCCTGAAATACCGAAATGAGTAAACAGCATCTCGCCTAACTCAGAAAAAACTGCCCTTTTCTTCCCGCTTTCAAAAAGGCTCAGGGTGACATTTCGCAGCGACAATCCCATAAGCTCTTTAGGAAAGCTCTGATTTGTTTCAAGCGGAACAAGTGACGGCTTTATATTGGTCACCGTATGACCTGCATCTCTTGCGAATTTATAACCGTCCCCTGTCGAGCCTGTTCCGTGATAAGACTTACCACCCGTTGAGACAATTACGCTGTCTGATAAGAAATCCTCATCGCCACATTTTACACCTATTACCTTGTTGTCTTCAATAATCAGCCCACTCGACTTTTGATTTATTACCGTAACATCAAGTCGCTTTATTTCATTTGAAAGAGCTTTGACTATATCCTTTGCGTCGTCGCTTATAGGGAAGACTCTGTTTCCGCGTTCGGTTTTTAAAGGAACCCCAAGCCCCTCAAAAAAACTCATAGTATCACTCGGCGTGAAAGAATATATAGCACTATATAAAAACTTTGAGTTGCGTGGAATATTGTTAAGTACAGTTTCGGCATCGCAGTTGTTTGTTACGTTGCATCTGCCTTTTCCTGTTATCATCAGCTTCTTTCCGAGAATCTTGTTCTTTTCTAAAAGCAAAACAGATTTCCCTCTGCGTGCAAGAAGAATTGAGCAAAACATACCGGATGCCCCTCCGCCGATAACTATAACATCATATTTGCGTGTCAATATAAAATTATCCTTTCATGTGGCATAAAGGTATTAAGCCTTGTAATCAGACTCGTTTTTTTCATAGACATCATATGTTTCCCAAATATCCTCCAGCCTTTTGAAGTTATTTGAAACATTCTCTTTATTACGCATTGAAACAGCGACAATCAAAGCATTTATCAAGCTTAGCGGTGCAACAAGAGAATCTACAAATGATGCCATATCGCTCTGAGCAATAAGAACATTGTCAGCATACTTGACTAACGGCGAATTTTTGCTGTCTGTAAAGGCAATAACTCCCGCCCCGTTGTTGTGCGCATATTTAAGAGCATTAAGAGTCTGCTTTGAATATCTTGGGAACGAAAATCCTATTGCGACATCATTGCTATCAACCCTTAAAATCTGCTCAAACATCTCGCTTGTCGACGATGGACGGACTAGCTTTACGTACGGGAAAATCAGATTGAGATAATATGCAGTAAAAGATGCTAACGCCGACGAGCTTCTTGTGCCTATTACATATATGGTATGTGCATTGACGATTTTATCGACTGCCTCGTAAAAATCTTTCTTTGAACACTCGTTTAAAGTTCCTCTTATCCTGTCTATATCAAGGCTTAGAACCTTATCTAAAATATCATCTTCGCCTATCTGATCAGATGTTACATTTATCCGCTGAAAGGAAGTCAGCTTATTTCTCATAAGGTCCTGCAAAGCCTTCTGAAAAGCAGGATAGCCGTCAAAGCCCAGCTCTATTGCAAATCTTACAACGGTAGACTCGCTTACGCCGACTGTTTTTCCCAGTTTTGATGCGGTCATAAATGCTGACTTATCAAAATGATCTAAAACATAGCGTGCGATAAGCTTATGTCCCTTTGAAAAACTCTGAAAGCCCTCTTCTAATGCAACCAATAAATCCTTTTCCATAATCTATGACTATGCTCTTTAAAAGAGCAGTCCTCCTCTCGTTTTATACTTCTAACTTGCTAATCGTCAAAAGCAAGGTTCTGAAGATAAATTGATATCCTCCTTAGATCCTCTGTCTTTTCTTTGTCAACAGAATACTTTCCGTCTACATATTTTAAAACATCACCCTCGTGAATATCTCCGTCAAGCTCGCTTTGACTTATCTCAAAAAAATCATTTTCTGACCTTTCTACGGTAACAATACCGTCTTCGATCCTCTCAACAATAAGTGAATCTTTCGCCATTTTAATTCTTACTCCTCATAACTTTAACTATCAGACTTTTGGGTTTGAATGCTCATTCCTTCACCGTCCGACTCAAACACAATTGTTCCGTCTATATCGGTTGTATAAATCTCAGATGTATATTCGCCTAACCTCTCAAGAGCCTCTTCGTGCGGATGACCGTAGCTGTTGCCTGCTCCGCACTGGATAACCGCATATTCAGGCTTAACCTTTGACAAAAACAAATCACTTGACGATTCCCTGCTGCCGTGGTGGCCTACCTTTAAAACCCTTGCTGATAAATCTAGTCCTCGCTCAACAAGCTCCTTTTCGCTTTTCTTTCCCAAATCTCCTGTTATTAAAAAGCTGTTATCACCGTGAGTTATCTTTGTTGCAACAGAATAATCATTCAGATTACTATACTCTTCCTTAGGCGTATATGTGTTTATAACTGCAGAGCCCAAGTTGAATTTAGAATCATTAGCTTTTGTTATGGTAAGCCCTTTATCTATAATCGCCTTTAAAAGCTTAGTGTATGTATAAGATGTCGGAACCTGACTGTCAGGGATTTTAGGCATAATTATTTTACCTATCTCTATATCACTGTTCACAACAGCTCTTAGTCCGCCTATATGGTCGGAATGTGGGTGAGTTCCTATTACATAATCAAGCTTTTCAATTGACTGAGCCTTTAAGTATTCTACCACATTTTCACCCTGATCTGTTTCTCCAGCATCAATCAGCATAGCCTGTCCGTCACACATAACAAGAGTGCAGTCTCCCTGACCAACATCTATGAAATGTACCGACAAATCAGCGTTTGATGCAGGCTTGCTCACAAGTCCGCTATTCTTTATAAGCGTATCGCCTAAGTTTGTGAAATGCGTAACAACTGCCGCAACAAGTGCAATTATTACAATAGTTATTAACGACGCTATTTTCTGAGATTTGCTCATTGATTTCCTTGCCATATGATTTTACTTTCCACTTTAATCGCTTCTCGTGGCATTTCGCTCTAGCCACTGTTCCTTTGTCATCAAAATCTCTCTCGGCTTTGAGCCGTTTGCCTCGCCAATTACACCCATCTGCTCAAGCTCGTCCATTATTCTTGCAGCCCTTGCATAGCCAAGGCTCAGCTTCCTTTGCAAGAAGGAAGTCGAAGCTGTCTGATTTTCAACAATCACCTTGATTGCTTCCTCCAGCTTATCGTCAACATCTTCAGATAATACATCAGAATTACCTCTTTTCTCTCCCTTTTGCTGAGGAATATGGCTGTCGATCTCCTCAATAATAGTGTCGCTGTATTCTGCCTTTGACTGGTTTTTAAGAAAATTAACTACTGCTCTTACCTCGCTTGTAGGAACAAAGCTTCCCTGAATTCTCATAGGCTTGCTCAGTCCAACAGGCTTATACAAAAGATCACCCTTTCCAAGAAGCTTTTCAGCTCCTCCCTCGTCGAGGATTACACGAGAATCCATATTGTTTGAAACCTTAAGTGCCACCCTGCTTGGGATATTAGCTTTGATAAGTCCTGTTACTATATCAACACGAGGCGACTGGGTAGCTATGATAAGGTGCATTCCTGCCGCACGGGCAAGCTGTGCAATTCTGCAAATCGAATCCTCAACCTCTTTTGGCGCCGCCATCATCAAATCAGCAAGCTCGTCTATTACAATAACTATCTGAGGCATGGGCTCCATATCTTCTTTGTTTTTGACATATTCATTGAAGTCCTGAAGATCACGCACGCCATTATCAGCAAATATCTTGTATCTTTTAAGCATTTCCGAAACTGCCCACCCTAAGGCTCCTGCCGCCTTTCTGGCATCGGTAACAACCGGAATCAACAGATGAGGTATTCCGTTATAGATAGGAAACTCAACCTGCTTAGGGTCAATAAGTATCAGCTTAACCTCGTCAGGCGTTGCTTTATACAAAATGTTCATTATTATCGAGTTTGTAAACACAGACTTACCTGCACCTGTCGTTCCGGCAACAAGCATATGAGGCATCTTTGAAATATCGCCCATAACGATATTTCCCTCTATGTCTTTACCGACAGCAAATGAAAGCTTGCCCTTTGAGCTCCTGAACTCACTGCTGTCAATAAGCTCTCTTATAGATACACTGTCTCTCTTCTCATTAGCAATCTCTATTCCAACTGCAGCTTTTCCCGGAATAGGGGCTTCAATTCTTATGCCCTCCGCCGCAAGATTAAGTGCAATATCATCAGCAAGTCCTGTGATTTTAGATACCTTAACACCTGCCGCCGGCTGAAGCTCATAACGGGTTACAGATGGTCCTCTGTGAATATCCACTATCTTTGTCAGAACACCAAAACTTCTCAGAGTATCAACCAATATCTCCGAACGGTCAGCAAGCTCCTGCTTATAGCTTGCTAAGTTTCTTTTCTTAGCCGGAAGCTTTAAAAGAGTTATCGGTGGAATACTATAAGCACTCTTTTGATTTCCCTCACCGAAGAATGTAGTCTGTCCGCTATCGTCTATATATAAATCGGGTGCGTTATCCTTTTCTGTCTTTTCATCAGGAATTGCATTCTTAACAATTTCCTGCAAATCCTTTGCCTTGACAGCATCTGCCCTTTTTGATTTTCTTGTACGCTTTTTATCAAGATTTTCACTATCAGATCCCATATCCATATCAATAAAATCAGTAGGATCGGGATCAAACAGCTTATCGGGCATTGCCCTTTCAACAGACTTTTTGCGGCTAATAGGCTTGCTGTCTGCATCAAGATATTTTGCAATATCTACCCTTGCATTTTTGTTGCGCTCTTCAAGCTCCATAGCACGCTTGTGTTCACTGTTTCTTACTCTCTGAGCGTTGTCCTCCTTAACTGCATTATATCCCTTTTTAATCGGCTTTGATACTCCTCTGAACAAATCGACAATAGTCTTGTTTGTAAGCAACATTACAAAAACTAAAAGAAGTAATACTATTACTATTATTGATCCTGCCTTATTTAAAAACGCATACAGCGGCCAACCTAAAATAGCGCCGAAAACTCCTCCGCCACTAAGACTAACACCACTTGTATATAGCGATGCTACTTTCCTGAAAAACGAACTGTTTATAGGTGTAGGAAGTCCTATCATACACACATGGAACAATGCCGAAATCAATAGCAGTGAAATAACACATTCTATCACCTTAGCAAGAACTATGCTCTGTGATTTATCACGAGCACAGGTTATCGCAATATATAAAAGCACAGGTGCGACTAAAAATACCGAAACTCCGAAAAGCCCTCTTAAACTCAAATGCATAGAATGCCAGAAAGCAGAGCCTGATACATATGTGAGCAGAAAGATAAAAACAGCCAAAGCAAATAATAATATAGAATATGTACGGTTGTGATTTGCTCTTTCAGCTCTTGGTTGGGGTTCTGTTATGGACGAGGTTGTTTTCTTTGCCTTTGATACTGATTTCTTCCCCGTTGCCTTTGACTTTATATTTGTCTTTCGTTTTGTTGAAGGCTTTTTACTTTTAGCCATTTCAATTTCTCCTTTGTTTTATCCTTTTCTCTTTTTATTTCATCACAAATATCTATGAAGCAATCTTCTCAAATATTGAAACTATAATCACGATAACTCCCAAAACTCCCGTATAATACGCAAAGATTTTGAACTTATCCGTCTTAACAAGCCAGTTTACCATTTTTATTGCACATATGCCGACTATTGCGGCAACCACAAACCCCAGAATATAAGTCCAACTGAATGACATATCTGTATGAACGGCATCTTTAACCTCGACAAGGCAACCGCCAAGTATTGCCGGTATTCCCAAAATAAATGAATACTTAACTGCTGTTTCTCTCTCAAAACCCGAAAATAATCCTGCTGAAATTGTAGAGCCTGAGCGTGAAACTCCCGGAAGGAGCGCAATACTTTGAAAAAATCCCACGAAAATGGAATCCTTGACTGTTATATCGCCAAGCTTTTTATTTCCCTTTGGGCATTTGTCAGCAAGAAGCAAAATAGCCGCTGTATATAAAAAGCATATACCCTCTGCAAATATAGACGCGTCCTCGGCAAAGCCCTCAAAAAAATCTTTAAATATGTAAAACGGAATTAGCACTGCCGTTGAAAGTATAACCATAAGCACCGCTCTGCGGTCACCGTTCATTTCTTTAAAAGTAAACTGCCTTTTGAATATGTCTTTTATCATTCTTATAAATTCGCATATCAAATCCCATATGGTATCCCAAAATGCAATAAACACCGCAAACAGCGTCCCAAGATGAAGTATTGCCGAAAAGAGCAGTGCACCCTCTCCGCTATTCCCTGTAAAATGCTGATACAGTGATAGATGTCCCGAGCTTGAAACGGGTAAGAATTCTGTTAGTCCCTGAATGATTGCCTGAAAAATTGCACTGATAGCTGACATTGTGTCGTCCCTTTCTGCTTTCTTAAAATAACTTGTTGTCCTTGTTCTACTATTTATCTCTATTTGTTAAAGCTGTTCAAAAACCATAAGTAATCATATGGATTTGTCGAGTGAATGTTTTTCACACTCTTTCCGTTTCCAAAATCCAGATAATCATATTTAATATTGTCCCACTCGCCTGTTTTGGTAACACAGCTTTTATTTATCCTTTCAATATCACCAAAGACATCATAGGCATTTAAAATCGTATGAAACATAATCAATCACCTTTTATATTTTCATTCTCGCACTTTTTCTGATTATCCTCTGATTCTATCAAGTCATATAAGCACTCAATAGCGTCTGACAATCCACCTAGGCTGTCGATTATCCCCTCTTTGACAGCGCTCTCGCCGTCTAAAACTGTGCCGACATCCATAACAAGCTCACCGGTTGTCATCATAAGCTCTTTAAAACGCTCGGGAGTGATATTTGAATTATCACAAACAAATCTGATGATCCTGTCCTGCATCTTATCGAAATACGAAAGCGTCTGAGGAACGCCAAGCACAAGTCCGTTCATTCTGACAGGGTGAATAGTCATAGTAGCTGATGGAACTATAAAAGATTTCTTTGAACAAACAGCCAGAGGTACGCCTATTGAGTGACCTCCACCGAGAACAATTGAAACAGTCGGGGTTTTCATTCCTGCAATAAGCTCAGCAATCGCAAGCCCTGCTTCAACATCTCCGCCAACTGTGTTTATTATTATCACCAAGCCCTCAATAGAGCTGTCCTGCTCGATTGCAACAAGCGCAGGCATTATGTGCTCATACTTTGTAGTCTTATTCTGCGGTGGAAGTATATAATGCCCTTCAACCTCGCCTATTATCGTCAGACAATGTATAAGATGCCTTGCGTTTTTAAGACTTATATGACCGACACGCTCTATTTGTTCAGTCTGATTAGGCTTATCATTGTCCCCCTGATTTGTCTGAGATGATTGACTATCATTGTTATTCTCGTTTTCGTCATTTAACGCTTCAGCCATTTTGAATAAATCCTCCAAGAAAATATTTTTTGATATTTTCTTTTTACAAGAAAAATATATTATTATTTTTTCTTTTTATAACAAAAATTATTCAAAAGCTCTGAAATTTAACCGTTTTACAAAATACTATATTTAGTATTCCATATCTTTATATTATACCACTTGCATAAAATATGTCAATAATTTTGCAGGAAATTATCCACGTTCGGGCGTGTCATATATCGTTATAATCTATAAATTTTACCGCACTTTATATTAAATATTTAATATTTAATTAACTATACTGTCGAATGCTTGTTAAATTCTTGACAATCCCTTTCTTTTGTTTTAAAATAAAAGAAATGATATAATGAAAGGAATTTGAGATTATGGGACTTACGTTAACAGAAAAAATTCTAAAAAACCACCTTGTAGACGGCGAGTTTATAAAAGGAAACGAAATAGGAATCAAAATTGACCAAACATTAACTCAGGACGCCACAGGAACTATGGCTTATCTTGAATATGAAGCTATGGGGGTTCCCCGTGTTAAAACGGAGCGTTCTGTAGCTTACATAGACCATAACACACTTCAGTCGGGCTTTGAAAATGCCGACGATCACAGGTTTATCGGTTCAGTTGCAAAAAAGCACGGCATATACTTTTCACGCCCCGGTAACGGAATATGCCATCAGGTACACCTAGAGAGATTTGGCGTTCCCGGAAAAACGCTTATCGGCTCTGACAGCCACACCCCCACAGGCGGCGGAATCGGTATGATTGCTATTGGTGCCGGAGGTCTTGATGTTGCTGTTGCAATGGGCGGCGGCGCTTATTACATAACATACCCTAAAATAGTTAAGGTTGAGCTTATTGGAAAGCTTTCTCCTTGGGTTGCCGCTAAAGATGTTATCTTAGAAGTGCTTAAAATTCTTACTGTAAAAGGCGGTGTTGGAAAGGTTATAGAATATTGCGGCGAGGGCGTTAAAACCCTTTCTGTTCCCGAAAGAGCAACAATTACAAACATGGGTGCAGAGCTTGGCGCTACTACTTCAATATTCCCGTCAGATAAAACAACGCTTGAATTTTTAAGGGCTCAGAACAGAGCAGATGTCTGGACAGAACTTAAAGCCGACGACGACGCGGCTTATGATGAGGAAATCAAAATTGATTTATCAAAAATCGTTCCTATGGCTGCTTGTCCTCACTCTCCTGATAATATTAAAACAGTTGACGAGTTAGGTCCAATGAAAATAGATCAGGTTTGTATAGGCTCTTGCACAAACTCATCACTTATGGATATGATGAAGGTTGCTCATATTCTAAAGGGCAAAACGGTTCACCCTGATGTATCACTTTCAATCGCTCCGGGCTCTAAGCAGGTTCTCAATATGCTTGCTCAAAACGGCGCATTGTCAATAATGATAGATGCAGGTGCAAGAATACTTGAATCTGCCTGCGGTCCTTGCATTGGTATGGGACAATCTCCTAACTCAAATGGAATATCTTTGAGAACCTTTAACAGAAACTTTGAGGGACGCTCAGGAACAAAGGACGGACAGATTTATCTTGTTTCCCCGGAGCTTGCTGCGGCATCAGCAATTGCAGGTGTTTTAACTGACCCCAGAACTCTTGGCGATATGCCTGAATTTAAGCTGCCTGAGAAGTTCGTAATAAACGACAATATGATAGTTCCTCCTGCTCCTGTTGAGGAAATGGACAGCGTTGAGATTCTGAGAGGTCCAAATATAAAGCCTTTCCCGAAAACTTCTCCGCTTGATAAAACTATTGACGCTCCTTGCTCGCTTAAAGTGGGTGACAATATCACAACAGACCACATTATGCCTGCCGGTGCTAAAATACTTCCTTTGCGTTCAAACATTCCTGCTATTTCAAAGCACTGCTTTACAGTATGCGATGAGGAATTCCCTGAGAGAGCACTCAGACTTGGAAAAAGTATAATCGTCGGCGGTTCAAACTATGGACAAGGCTCTTCAAGGGAGCATGCTGCTCTCGCTCCGCTTTATCTTGGCGTTAAGGCTGTTTTAGTTAAGAGCTTCGCTAGAATACACAGAGCTAATCTTATAAACGCAGGTATTCTACCTCTTACTTTTGTAAACGAAGCTGACTATGACAAAATCGGTCAGGGCGACGAGCTTTTGCTTGAAAATGTAAGACAGAATATTGAAGACGGAAAAACTGAGCTTACTGTTATAAACAAATCAAAGAATGTTGAGATCCCTGTTTTATGTGAGCTTAGCGGACGCACAAAGGATATTGTTCTTGCTGGCGGACTTTTGGATTACACAAGAGATCAGCTGACAAAATAGGATGAAGCTATGAATAGAAATTCAAATTGGGACGACAGACAAAATAAAAGCTATGGCGGATATGATAACAGACCTTATAAAGATAACTACTATCGCAATCCGCACAAAAGACGGCCTGTTCGCTATCCTGATAAAAGAAAAAAGCTGAACACCAAAGGAGTACCACTGCTTATAACACTTGTAAGCATATTGCTGGCTTTGGTTATTGTATATATAATTTTATATATAAACTTTTTCAGCTACAAGCATGAGATAAAAGACGTTTTAACCGCTTCGGGCAGTGCAAGTGCAGAAATTATCGAGGACATTAAGGTTGATGATAATCTCTATTTGTATGCTTATACCGATAAGGGAAAGCTTTCGGTTTCGTATATTGAGTCTAAAGGCTCGGGCGATTATAAAAGCTATAAATATCTGAACAAGTGTAATTCTCTTAATTTAGATACCTATAGCAAGGATATGCAAGGAAAGAAAATGAAGTTTTCCTCAAAGGGAAATTTCCATTTTGCATTGGACTTTTCGGGAAGCGAGCAATATGAACAGTTTATAGAATACTTTGATGAAAACGGTATAAATAATTATAAATCCTGTCCTGTTAATATTGAGGGTTTAAATCAGATTTTTATAGTGTGGATGTGGAATAAATAAATTTAAACGGAGGTAATTATTATGGCGAAAAAAATTAAAATGAAAACGCCTCTCGTCGAGATGGACGGAGACGAAATGACAAGAATCCTTTGGAAGTGGATTAAGGAGATTCTTCTTGAGCCTTATGTAGACTTAAACTGCGAGTATTATGATCTGGGACTCAAGAACAGAAATGAAACAAACGATCAGGTTACATTCGACAGCGCTGAGGCTACAAAGAAATACGGTGTAGCTGTTAAGTGCGCTACAATCACACCAAATGCTGCAAGAATGCCCGAGTATAATCTAAAGGAGATGTGGAAGTCCCCTAACGGAACTATCAGAGCTATTTTAGACGGTACTGTTTTCAGAACGCCTATAATAGTCAAGGGTATTTCTCCCTATATTCCTACATGGACAAAGCCTATAACGATTGCTCGTCACGCTTACGGCGATGTTTATAAGAACACTGAAATTCAGGTAAACAAGGACTCAAAGGCTGAACTTGTTGTTACAGACAAGGAGGGAAACGAGACAAGAGAGCTTATCTATGATTTCTCTGACAGCGACGGCATTGTTCAGGGTATACACAATAAAAACGAGAGCATTGCAGGCTTTGCAAGGGCTTGTCTTAACTATGGTCTTGATTTAAAGCAGGATGTATGGTTTGCTACAAAGGATACTATCTCTAAAAAATACGATCATAGATTTAAGGATATCTTCCAGGAGATATATGATAAAGAGTATAAAGAGAGATACGAAGCGGCAGGTATTGAGTATTTCTATACGCTTATCGACGACGCTGTTGCAAGAGTTATCCGTTCAAACGGCGGCTATATCTGGGCTTGCAAAAACTATGACGGAGACGTTATGTCTGATATGGTTTCAACAGCCTACGGCTCGCTGGCTATGATGACTTCTGTTCTAGTTTCTCCTGACGGTATTTATGAATATGAAGCTGCACACGGAACTGTTCAAAGACATTATTACAAATATCTCAAGGGCGAGGAAACCTCAACAAACTCGGTAGCTACAATCTTCGCTTGGAGCGGTGCTTTGAGAAAGAGAGGTGAGCTTGACGAAACTCCTGATTTGGTCGACTTTGCAAACAAGCTTGAACAGGCTACCATTCAGACTATTGAGGACGGCGTTATGACGGGTGACCTCTATCTTCTGTCAAGCTTAGAGAATAAAACAAAGGTTGACTCTAAAACCTTCTTAAAGGAAATCGGCAAGCGTTTAGATACACTTGTAAATTCATAAAGACAAGTAATAATTTTATAAGATTTAAGGGATGAAATTAGTGGCTAAAAATAATGATATTTCAGCCTCTGTCATAAAGAGACTGCCCAGATATTATTCATATCTAGAAGAACTGCGGAATGAAAATGTTGAGCGTATTTCTTCAAAGAAATTAGCCGAGCGAATGAAAACAACTGCTTCTCAAATCCGTCAGGATTTAAATTGCTTCGGCGGATTCGGTCAGCAGGGCTACGGATATAATATCAAGGCTCTTCATGATGAAATCGGCAGTATTCTGGGCGTTGATAAAGAATACAAGACTATTATAATCGGTGCAGGAAATCTCGGAAAAGCCATAGCTTCTCAAATAAGCTTTGAGAAAAAGGGCTGCAAGCTTTCCGCAATATTTGATATTGACCAGAGTATTATCGGTCAGACGATTGCCGGTATTGAGATTTTGGATATTAGTGAGCTTGAAAGCTACTGCAAGAAAAATTCACCGTCAATAGCTGCTCTTTGTCTTCCGAAAGAAAATGCTTTCAGTGTCGCAAAAGAACTTATCGCACTTGGTGTAAAATCCTTCTGGAACTTTTCACACTTTGATTTGAATCTTCACTTTGACAACATCATAGTTGAGAATGTTCATCTCGGCGACAGTCTTTTAACGCTGACTTATAAGACTAAAAATCAAATGTAATATACAAGAAGCGTTCGGAAAATTTCCGGACGCTTATATTTTACGCTATTAAATTTACGTCTGCTTATCAAGAGTAAGTCCGTAAGGCGGCATAAATTCCTCTAAGAACACATCCGCCTCTTTGACTTTCAAATCCTTTATTATTTTAAGTGTTGCTTCTTCCGCATCGCTGAAATCCTTATTGCCCATCTGCTTTTCTTCAACACACTTTATAAGCGCCGATATTTTATCCGCCGCTTTCACAAGCTCCCAATGCTCAGCATCACTTTCATCTTTGTAAAGCAACGACTCGTACTCCCCTTTAATATCATCGGGGAGATAGGACAAAAGCTGCCTACTTGCATTGTCCTCTATTTCGGAATACACCGACTTAATGTCCTTGTTGTAATACTTAATCGGCGTGGGTAAATCGCCTGTCAGTATCTCGGTAGTGTCGTGATACATAGCTAAGAGCGCAACCCTCTCAGGATTTACATTTCCGCCGAAACGTTTATTTCTTAATACCGCCAAAAGATGCGCAATGAACGCAACATCAAGCGAATGCTCGCTTATGTTTTCAACGACGGTATTCCTCATTAGGCTCCAGCGATTTATATACTTCATTCTTGAAATGATAGCAAAAAACTTACTGCTTTTCATTTTAGTCCGCCTTTATTGTAATTAAATTATACTTAACAATACACCTGCTGCAACAGCCGAGCCGATAACTCCGGCAACATTTGGTCCCATTGCATGCATCAACAGATAGTTTGTAGGATTTTCCTCCTGACCTACCTTTTGAGAAACTCTTGCCGCCATAGGAACAGCAGATACTCCGGCCGAACCGATAAGCGGATTCACCTTACCCTTTGTTAAAACGCACATTATCTTTCCGAAAATCACTCCGCAGGCAGTTCCCAGACAGAATGCGGCAACGCCGAGCAAAATAACTCCCAAAAACTCTTTGTTAACTATTTTGTCCGCCGTTGTTGTTGCACCTACAGAAATACCTAAGAAAATTGTTATAATGTTCATAAGCTCGTTCTGAGCAGTCTTTACAAGTCTGTCGCAAACACCGCTTTCTTTAAGCAGATTTCCAAGCATAAGCATACCTACCAAAGGTGCCGCAGATGGAACAAGAAGTGATATAACTATTGTAACAGCTATCGGGAAAATAATCTTTTCCGTCTTTGAAACAGGTCTTAGCTGTCCCATGACGATAGAACGCTCTTTTTTGGTAGTCAGAGCCTTCATAATAGGCGGCTGAATAATAGGAACCAAGGCCATATAGGTATATGCCGCAAGAGCAATAGTACCCGTGTCTATCTTAAAGCTGCCTGACGCCAACAGCTTTGAAGAAACATAAATTGCTGTAGGTCCGTCTGCTCCGCCGATAATCGCAATAGATCCTGCCTCAGCAGCAGAGAAGCCGAGCAATGCTGCTCCGATAAATGTGAAGAAGATTCCTCCCTGAGCAGCAGCACCGAGCAAAAAGCTCTTTGGATTTGCAATCAAAGGTGCAAAGTCGGTCATAGCACCGATTCCAAGGAAAATAAGCGGCGGATAAAGCTGAAGCTTAACGCCAAGATAAAGTATGTCCAGCAGTCCTCCGTCGTGAAGAACCTTGCCGAAATCTATACCCTCGCCTGTTATCTTCCAAAGGTCGGGGTGGTACATTTCCGTGAAAGGCAGATTTGTCAAAAGCATACCAAAAGCAATAGGTAAAAGAAGCAATGGCTCAAATCCTTTTGCAATTGCTAAATACATAAATATGAATGAAATACCTATCATAATCAGCGATTTCCAGCCGCCGTCAACTATAAATCCTGCAAAGCCGGAAGTCGTTGCTAAATCTACAATTGTGTCAAGAAACTTTTCTATCATAGTTTAATTATCCTTTCATTAAAATGGGCGGGTATTGTCAATAAGTCCTGCGATTGCCCATTCTGTTCTCTGAGGTTTAGCAGTTTTAATGCTTCTAAGTTTAAGCTTCTTACCGCTTTTTTCGCTCATATGAGCAATCGCCGCAGTAATCACCGCTACTATTTCCTCTTCTATATTATCCTCGATTTCTGGCGCTGTTTTCAAAATTTCAGCACTAGGTGAAGCTACTTTCTCAGTTTTAACATTATTCTTTGATCCTGCTTTTTTATCTGCATAATTTCTTTGAACCTTTGAAATAAGACCGAACAATAACAAAATAATTACCAATAAAATCAGACCACTGAATACAACAGTTAATCCTGTTACAACAACAGACGCTACATATTCAAAGTTCATATCAATTTCCTCTGACAGCAAGGAACCTATTAAATTCATACCTCAAAATCTCCCTTTATAGTAATATCATTCTTAATAAGTATACAGCAAATCGAGTATATTTTCAATACTTTGCCGTTATTTTTTTCATTACCTTAATATAAATTCAAGTCTTTATTTATTCAGCTGTGTGGATGCTATGGTAAAACAATAGACTGCTTTTGCTCCATTTTCTTTTAAAATTCTTGCACATTCATTAAGAGTGCTTCCTGTTGTGATAATATCATCACAAAGCAAAATTACCTTGCCGTTTACTTCCTGAATACACTTCTTATCACTTGAGTATAACCCCTTGACAGCCTTTGCCCGCTCATAACTATTAAGCTTATGCTGAGCAATGTTATTTTTCAGTTTTATTAAAAGTCTGGTGTTTCTCGGCTTGTTTATAATATTTGAAACAGTCTTTGCTATTATATCTGTCTGATTGTATCGTCTCACACGCTTTGCCGATTTGTGCATAGGTACTGATGTAACAACATCAATTTTACCTATGTCAACCATGCTTGACAACCTATCATAAATCCTATCCTCGAAAACATCAACAAGATTTACAGCCTTATCAACCTTGAACCTGATTATTCCGTCTCTGATAATACCACTGTAATCTACAATGCTTACACAGCCGTCATAGTGGATTTTGATCTCATCACACATACAATTTTCTTGTCCGCATCTTTTGCAGTGCTCTGTGTTGATAAAAGGTATTTCTTCTCCACATTTTTCACAGCAATTCTCATTCCACTTTATAACCTTTCCGCAAAAGGGACATCTGTTTGGAAAGAAAATGTCGAGTATATACTTTTTTATATTATCAGAATTCGATTTCATCATTAAATTCATCGCTGTTACCATCCTGAATAAGCATATTTTTTAATACGGTATATCTTAAAGTTCTTCGGTTATTGTCAATCATAGACTCAAGCTTCCTTGACGAACCTATTATAATCAAAAGCTTTTTTGCCCTTGTTACAGCCGTATAAAGCAGATTTCTGTAATAAAGCTTGTCAAACCCTCCAAAAACAGTAAGTATAACCACATCAAACTCGCTTCCCTGACTTTTATGAACGGTTATTGCATATGCAAGGTCAAGGTTTTCAAGCATTGAAATTGTATAGTTGCATATCCTGCCCCCAAAATCAATGGTGACAATTCCTGTATATTTATTAGCGGCAGTGATGATTCCAATATCTCCATTAAAAATACCTGTTCCGTTTTCCTTAACACCGTCGCCCAAATCCTTTGACCACACAATATCATAATTGTTCTTTGTCTGCATAACCTTGTCCCCTACACGGTATGTATACTGAAAGGTTTTTATCTCCGACTTATCTTTTGACGGCGGATTAAGCTCTGCCTGAAGCCTTTTATTAAGCTCAACCGTTCCCGACGGACCTTTTCTCGTAGGCGATAAAACCTGAATATCGTCAATCGACGAATACCCATAAGCCTTTGGAAGCCTGTCCTTAGTAAGCTCTACCACTAATGACTGAAGCTCATTATGCTGGAGCCTCTGGAAAAAGAAAAAGTCATTGTCTTTTTTGCTCAAATCAATATGCTCTCCGCCGACAATCTTGTGTGCATTGACAACTATTGAGCTTTGTCTTGCCTGCCTGAAAATCTCTTTAAGTGTTACAATCGGCACAACTCCGCTGTCTATTATGTCTTTGAGAACATTCCCTGCCCCCACTGACGGAAGCTGATCGCTGTCGCCTACCATAATAAGCTTACAGGTCATCGGGATCGCCCTTAAAAGCGCTTCAAACAAAAGGGAATCTACCATAGACATCTCGTCTATTATCATTACGTCACAGTCGAGCAGGTTGTTTTCATTATAATTAAAGTGAGGTCTGTCCCCATCTGAAAATTTAACTTCCAGCATACGGTGAATAGTCTTTGCCTCATATCCAGTTAAATCGGATATTCTCTTTGCCGCACGCCCTGTGGGAGCGGTTATCAGAACATTAAGCCCCTGCTGTTCAAACAATGAGATTATAGCATTTAGCGTGGTAGTCTTTCCTGTTCCGGGACCTCCGGTAAGAACCAAAAATCCGCAAGATAATGCTGTATTTATCGCCTTTTTCTGAAGATCCTCATACTCTATATTATTCTGCTCCTCTGCTATAGCGATTATTTCATCATAATTTATCTTGCTGTCAAAAAGACATTCTTTCATAATTCTCAGCCGTCTTGAAATATAATTCTCAGCTGTATAGTAGTCCCTAAGCAATATAAAAGGTCTATTTTTCTTTTTGAAAACACAAAGATTTTCTTCGTTTATTTCTTCCTCCAGAACCTCATTGAACCTATCCTCATCAATATCTAAAAACTTGCAGGTAATAAGTCTCAGCTTGTCCTCAGGCAGACAGGTATGCCCAGCATAGGAATTTTGAATAAGCACATTCGATATACCTGCTTTTATGCGATTTTCATTATCCTTTGGAAGCTCAATATCGAATGCCATTTCATCAGCCTTGAAAAAAGGAAGTTCAATTCCGGCACCGCATAACACATACGGATTTGTTCTGACCATTTCCTCTGTAGGCTGGCCCCAGCGTTTCCACGCTTTAGCACCATAGCTTGCTGAGATACCAAACTTAGACAGATACCCCATCAAAGACCGCAAACCGTTGACATTCTTAAATTCATCGGAAATTTTTTGGCACTTCTTCTTCGTTATACCTTCAACCTCGCATAGACGCTCCGGCTCTTTTTCCATAACTTCCAGCGCCATATCACCGAATTTATCTACGATCCTCCCTGCAATGACAGGCCCGATACCCTTTATTGCTCCGCTTGCAAGATACTTTCTTATAGCTGATTCCGTTGTGGGCATTTTTCTCTCGCATAGAGTAACCTTAAACTGCTCGCCAAATTTCGCGTGGTTTATAAACTCACCTGTGAGGGATAGTTCCTCGCCCTCGTCTACATCACAAATCTCGCCTACAACAGTAACAGGGTCGCCGCCAACGTCAAGCGTCAGTACGGCAAACCCGTTTTCCTCATTATTATAAATAACACAATCTACTGTGCCTTCAATCTGACAAAGCTCTTTTTCCTTCATTTTAATCTCCGTAGTTTTCTATGCAGCAACCATTATGTACAATATTTTGTCAGTCTCTACATCTTAGACCTTATGTAATTTTCAAGACTGTTTTGCTTGATTATTTTAACACTATCAAATTCCTCACATACATCACTCAGCTGGACGGTGCAGTTTTCATCAGGCTCATCACGCAAATATATCAAAATCTCACTCTCATCACTACCGCCGCTGAATTTGTTATCCCAGTAAGCCGATTTTATCGTCTTTGCAATTTCAGGCATACTGTTGCTTATAGGAATGATTATAAATTTTCTGTAATCCTGTGTCTTACCCGAATCAAGCAGCTTTTTAACAACATATATGAGAGCCATAATAAATACTAATAAAAATAGTGCAGCAAAAAGCTCATTCATCTTCCTCACCTCTGATTCATAATATGATGAAGAGGAAGATTATGCTACAATAATTATACTATTCCGGGCAATCTTTTTCAAGTATAAAAATAAGCACTTACACGAAAAATTATAAGTGCGTTATATATAAACCTCTAAAAGCTTTCGTTAAAGACTTTTTCAAAAGGCTTGCAAGTCAAGGACAGAGCCCTGTCATCGACCGAAGTCGGCGAAATTACCTTTACATATGTGCGCTCTAAAAAAGACAAGTTTTAAAATAATTCATTGGACTATTAAAATAGGGAAATCCCTGCAAGAGAGGGGTTTCCCTAAAAACAATTTTTTATTCGCTTTGAGCTGCTTTCTTTGCTTCAATATCAGCTAAAGCGTCTTTTCTTGAAAGATTGATTCTTCCCTGATCGTCAATCTCCATAACCTTGACTACTATTTCATCACCGATCGCAACAACATCTTCAACCTTGTTTACTCTCTGCTTATCCAGCTTTGAAATGTGAACTAAGCCGTCTTTTCCCGGAGCAATCTCTACAAATGCTCCGAAGTTCATTATTCTTACAACCTTACCCTTGTAGATAGAACCAATCTCAGGATCGTTTGCAATTGTATCAATAATAGAAATTGCAGCCTGACATTTTTCCTTGTCAAGACCGGAAACAAATACATTTCCGTCCTCTTCAATATCAATCTTACAATCGCAGTCAGCGGCAATTTTCTGAATTACCTTTCCGCCCGAACCTATAACGTCTCTGATTTTATCAACAGGTACCTTAGTCGTAAACATCTTAGGAGCCCACTTGCTGACTTCTGCTCTTGGCTCAGGAATTGCCTTGAGCATAATCTCATCTAAGATATAAAGTCTTGCCTTATGGGTTTTCTCAAATGCCTCTTTGATAATCTCAGGAGTAAGACCGTCCACCTTGATGTCAACCTGAATAGCTGTGATACCTTTCTTTGTACCGCCTACCTTGAAGTCCATATCTCCGTAGAAGTCCTCAAGTCCTTGAATATCAACCATTGTCTGGAAGCTTCCATCATCCTTAGTGATAAGTCCGCAGGAAATACCTGCAACAGGAGCTTTAATCGGTACTCCGGCGTCCATCAACGCAAGAGTAGAACCGCATATTGAACCCTGAGATGTCGAGCCGTTTGAAGAAAGAACCTCTGATACCATTCTGATAGCATAAGGGAATTCCTCAACGCTTGGGATAACAGGAACAAGCGCCTTCTCGGCCAATGCTCCGTGGCCTATCTCTCTTCTTCCGGGACCTCTTGAAGGTCTTGTTTCGCCAACAGAATATGAAGGGAAATTATAGTGGTGAATATATCTCTTTGAAACCTCTTCGTCTAAGCCGTCCAGCTTCTGAGCTTCGCTTACAGGGCCAAGAGTACAAATTGTCATTACTTGAGTTTGTCCTCTTGTAAAAATTCCCGAGCCGTGAACTCTTGGAAGAACGCCGACCTCTGACGCCAAAGGTCTGATTTCGTCTATACCACGTCCGTCAACTCTCTTGCCTTCATAAAGCCAAGCTCTTACGATCTTCTTCTGAAGCTTATAGATGATTTCATCGATCATTACAGCGTTATCTTTTTCTTCATCATCGAACTTCTCGTGGATAGCGTCAATGATAGGCTGAAGTCTTGCGTCACGAACATTCTTGTCGTTTGTGTCGAGGGCAGCCTTTACATCTTCAGCAGCAAAAGCCTCAATCTCGTCAAATAAATCGTGATCAACCTCCTGCGACTCAAACTCAAATTTTGGCTTTCCGATTTCCTTTTGAATGTCTGCTATAAACGCAACCATTTTCTTTATTTCCTCGTGGCCCTTTAAGATAGCCTCGAGCATTGTGTCGTCGTCAACCTCGTCAGCACCTGCTTCAATCATAACGATTTTTTCAGCAGAGCCTGCTACTGTAAGATTGAGGTGATTTCTCTCTCTTTGCTCAAGTGTTGGGTCAAAAACAATTTCTCCGTCTACAAGTCCAATGCTAAGCCCTGCAATAGGTCCATTGAACGGAATATCGGAAATTGAAAGTGCTGCTGAGACCGCGATCATTCCTGCAACCTCGGGCGAGTTATCAGGGTCAACCGATAAAACAGTCATTACAACTCCAACATCGTTTCTCATATCCTTAGGGAACAAAGGTCTTATCTGTCTGTCAACCATACGAGATGTCAGTATCGCCTTATCTGCTGGTTTACCCTCTCTCTTTGTAAAAGAGCCTGGGATCTTTCCAACTGAATAAAGTCTCTCCTCGTAATCTACTGATAATGGGAAAAAGTCTATTCCCTCTCTTGGCTTTGCTGAAGCCGTTACATTTGCCATTACTACCGTTTCGCCATAGCGTACCCAACATGAGCCGTTTGAAAGCTCACAGGTTTTGCCTGTTTCAATAACAAGCGGTCTGCCGGCATAGGTAGTCTCAAAGGTTTTGAAATTCTCAAACATTTTTAAAACTCCTTTTCTTTAAATTTTCTTAGTCCGAAAGCCCTTGCAATCAGACTTATGACAGGAGCTTTAGCAAAAAATACAGGATTATTTTCAATCCGATAACCCTCTATTTATTGCTAATCACTCTCTGCCAATATACACCAAAAGGCAGACAGCGAATATCCGCCTCTGCCTTATTGATAACAAAACTTACTTACGGATGCCGAGCTTTTCGATAGTAGCCCTGTATCTTTCAACATCCTTCTTCTGAAGATAGCTTAAGAGATTTCTTCTCTTACCAACCATCTTTAAAAGACCTCTTCTTGAGTGGTGGTCCTTCTTGTGAACCTTTAAATGCTCAGTCAAATCGTTGATCCTCTTTGTCAGAATTGCAATCTGAACCTCTGGTGAGCCTGTGTCTGTATCGTGCTTTCTGTTAGCTTCGATTACAGCTGTTTTTTCTTCTTTTCTTAGCATAATTGTACCTCTTTTCTTGTTATTAACCACTGTCATAGATTAAGGTAAAGATACCTCCCTTTTCGGGCATTCGCCATAATCCACGGCATAGTTTTGGTTGCCTTTTATAACAACGGTAGTAATATTACCACAAATTCTCTCAATTGTAAATAGTTTTTACAATTTTTTAATAATTTTACTTTCTTGCTTACAGTCTATTTGATATTCCTGTTCAACTTAGCGGCTGTCAGAGTATTCTGCATAAGCATAGCTATGGTCATAGGTCCTACTCCACCCGGAACTGGCGTAATATGACTTGCGACCTTTGAAGCAGTTTCAAACTCAACGTCTCCGCACAGCTTTCCGTTATCGAGCCTGTTCATGCCGACGTCGATAACAACAGCGCCATCTTTTATCATATCGCCCTTTATAAGGTTAGGAACGCCTACCGCCGCAACCAGAATATCGGCTTTCTTACACTCTGCCTTTAAATCCTTAGTCTTTGAATGGCAAATTGTTACCGTTCCGCTTTTGTGAAGTAAAAGCATCGACATAGGCTTTCCGACTATATTACTTCTTCCGACCACTACACATTCCTTGCCCTTAATATCGACACCGGTTGAGGCTATAAGCTCCATCACTCCTGCAGGAGTACACGGCAAAAAGCTGTAATCTCCTATCATGATCTTTCCTACGTTAACAGGGTGAAATGCGTCAACGTCCTTGTTAGGGTCAATATTATTGATTATCACATTCTCGTCAATATGCTTTGGAAGCGGAAGCTGACAGAGTATACCGTCAATTTTATCATCAATGTTCAGCTTATTCACAAGCTTTAACAGCTCTTCCTCTGTAGTCTCCTCAGGTAGGGCGTATTCATAAGAATCAAAGCCTACATACTCGCAAGCCTTTTTCTTATTGTTTACATAAATTCTCGAAGCGGGATCATCACCAACGATTATTACTGCAAGACCTGCTGTAACTCCGTACTTTTTCTTAAGCAGTGCTGCTTCCTCTTTAATTCTGTCCTTTACGTTTTGTGATACTGCTTTTCCGTCAATAATATTACTCATCTTGATTTTCCTCCTCTATGCTGTCAGCTTGCTCAACAGGCTCAAGCTCGTTAAGCTCTTCTATATCAGATTCATCTTCAATATTATCCATATACAGATCTAAAGACTCATCATCTTCGACGATAGGGTTATACTCTGCATCACTATCTTCTATCTTTATATCAGGCTTAACTGCGTTCTTTCCAAACTTTTCATCATACTCAGCCTGTAAAGCAGAGAAATCCTCGCCTTTAGCTTTTGCTTCATTTATCTTTTTCTTGAGTTCCGACCTTTCAGCCTTCATTTTTTCAAACATATCATACTCAGCAAGCTGTTCCTTTGACAAAGCCGTATCAGCATACAGCTTATAATCCCCATTCCTCTTGACTATACTTCTAAACATGATTATAAGCACAACTGAAACCAGAACACAGGTTCCTGCAACAAGCTCTGATACCTTTATATTTGCAAGGTAAAGACTATCCGTTCTCAGCATTTCGATAAAAAATCTTCCCAAGCCATACCAACCGATGTACATCAAGAAAATCTCGCCATCGAACTTTCTGTGCTTTGCATATAAGTGAAGTATAACAAAGCCCAAGATACACCACAGAGATTCATACAAAAAGCAAGGGTGAACAGGTGCATACTGGTCAACCACAACTCCTGCCTTATCAACAAGATCGGTCTTAACCTGTCCGAGATAATCAACTGTTTTTGCGCTCATCATTCCCCATGGAAGCGTTGTGTTTGAGCCAAAAGCCTCCTGATTGAAGAAGTTTCCCCATCTTCCTATTGCCTGTCCTATAAGAAAGCAGGGTGCAACAACATCAAGCAGAGTTATCAACTTCAGCTTTTTGATTTTAGCTATTATTCCGCCGACAAGGATTGCACCAATCAGCCCTCCGTAAATGGCCAGTCCGCCGTCACGAACACTTATTACTGCTCTCCAGTCGATAGAACCCGATTCTGTCATATAATCGCTCAGGCTGAATATTACATAATAAAGCCTTGCTCCGATAATAGCGCCTATCAATCCGCCAATAATCGAATCGGTTGCCTTGTCAGGGTTGATCCCAAAGCTTCTCATTTTCCTGAAGCCGTATATCATTGCAATTAGAATTCCGAGTGCGATTAAAAAGCCGTACCAATAAATCACGAAATTAGTTCCAGGGATTTTAAACATAACATTGTTAAGCTTAAATCCGTTTGTGAAGATATTATCTCCTCCCAAAAACGGGAAATAAACCTTATCAGGATTTGCAATGATTTCTCCCTGTTTAGTTTGTGATACTGTCTTTGCTAACATTTCTAGCGTCAATGCTGTCATTTAAAGTCCTCCTTAGGTGTTTGATTCCACTATCGTTATAGCAGTCTTTTTATTGTCAAATAAAATATCTATACAATCCAAAATATCCTTTTCAGTGATCTGGGCTAACGCTTCTATATTTTCAAAAGCGTCAACTCCTATAAGCAGGTCAGATTCGAACATCAGTGTTGCACATTTCTCTGCACTGTTTAGTCCGCTTATCAGCTTACCGTATTCAGCCTTTTTAATAATCTCAAATAAACCCCTATCTATACCCTCGGCTTTTATCCTATCTATCTCAGCCTTTATTCTATTAAACACCTCCTGCGGAGACTTCGACTCACCGCAAAATACACTTGCAAAAAATCCGTCGCCTGAATCAACCTCTGTATAGAAATTGGAATTTATAAGTCCCTCATAATATAATTCCTTATAAAGCTCTGAAGTCGAACCGCAGATTAAATTAAGCAAAATTGATGCCTCGAGTTCTTTTTTAACTCTTTCTTTTCCATCAAACGGAATTGATTTATATCCAATGGCAAAAATCGGGGTGCCTACTGGCATTGTCACGACTAACTTATCCTCATTTACCTCTTCAGGCTCATCAGGGAAAGCAGTTTCAAGCTCAGGGTTTTCCTTAACCTTTAAATGCTCATCGCATATTGCCAGAACCTCATCAAGCTTGATGTTTCCGGCGATAGCAAGAGCCATATTGTTCAGATTATAGAATGTGTTATAACAGCTATAAAGCAAGTCTGCGTCAATCTTTGCTATTGACTCAACAGTTCCTGCAATCTCAATTTTAACAGGGTGATTTACATAAAGACACCTCAGCAGATTAAAGAAAACCTGCCGCCATGGGGTGTCCTCGCACATTCTTATTTCCTGACCGATTATTCCCTGCTCTTTATCAACAGTTTCCTGAGTGAAGTATGGTGCCTGAACAAAGTCAAGCAAAATCTTCAGAGATTCCTGATAATTCTCTGTACAGCTGAACAGATATGCCGTCTGATCAAAAGAGGTATACGCATTTCCGCTTGCACCTGTTTCTGCATACAGCTCAAAAACATCGCAATCCTCATTCTCAAAAAGCTTATGCTCAAGAAAATGTGCTATACCCTCGGGAACCTCTATAAAATCTTTATCTTTCTTTGTCTTGAACTTTGTGTTTATCGAGCCGTATTTTGTGCCAAACAAGGCATAGACTGACGAAAACTCAGGCATCTCCCAAACCAGAATATTAAGCCCTGATGGGTGCTTTATTTTATAATAACTCTCGCCAATTCTATCGCTTTTTATTGTTTGCTTTTCAACACCCACTATTCAGCACCTCCCTTATCATCGCCTGACATAATATAAACGGTATCCAGCTTATAGCTCTTGGCAGCTTGAATTATATCCTCTCTCTTAATGCCTTTATACTTTTCTATTGCATCCTCAGGCGAGAAATCTCTGTTCCAAACGCATAGCTGAGTAAGCCACCATGTCGCCAGACCTGAGGCACTATCATTATAAGAACGCATTGAACCGCATACCGCTGTTTTTGCATTGTCAAGCTCTTCATCGGAAAAATTACCGCTTGCCATCTCATCAAGCTGTTTTATAATTTCACTCTTTGCATTACCCAGATTTGTTTCCTCCACACCGCTGTCTATCAGCATAACTCCCTTTTCTGATAGAATGTTTGAAGCACAATAGTAGCATAGGCTCAGCTTCTCACGGACATTCATAAACAGCTTTGATGACGGAAGTCCTCCGAACATTAGCGAAAATAATTTAAGTTGTTCTGGGTCTTTAATATCCGTTTTAAATGCAAGTACCATTTTGCTTTGAAGAACGTCGAATTTCTCATTAACCTCGGCAGGAGTTTCCTTAAGTGGGCTAAGTGATACAAATTCATCAGATGTTACTTCTCTTTCAAGTCCGTCAAATCTGCTTTTTATCAGGCTTATTGTGTTTTCAAAATCCCCTCCGCCTGAGACTGTTATCTCTATGCGTGATGTTTTCAGCATTTCCTTATACTCTTCAAACGCCTCAACTGGAGTGAGCTTTTCAAGCGCTTCAACCGTTCCGTCCAGAGGAATACCGGCAGGCTCGTTTTGAAAAACTGTTTCAAGAGCCTTATCAATAGCATATCCCCTTTTATCGCTTATCTTGTTATTGATATTGTCAATCAGCTCACGCTTGATTATTTCAAAATCGCTTTCATTGAAAATTCCATTAACTAAATTAGGCGAAAAGATACAATCAAGTAAAATTTCAGTCACTCTATTCGTAATTTCTTCATTCTCAAGTGCAAATCTGTCGCATATACAATTTGCTCCCAGATAGAACGCCTGACAGTCACCTAGCCTGAAAACGCTTTGTGAAAGTCCTGCTCCATAAAGCCTTGCAAGATACTTTGTAAGCTTTGTTCTTGTCGGGTATTTTGAGTTAGAGGTCTGAAGCACTCTTGTAACCAAAGAATACGCAGATGCTTTTTTCTCATCTACCCTTGAAATAAATCTTACTCCTATTGTATTCACGTTAAACTTCTTATCGTGTATGGTTGTTATATAAATCCCGTCGGAAATTTTCTCTCTTTTTTTATTATTCGCCATTATTATTCTCCATTCAAAAATACTATAATCATAACCGACATTACCTATGTCAATTTTTTTAACTTACTAAACAATGCAGTATTTTTAAGGAAAGCCCTCTTTTTCATTTCAGAGCTTTCCCTCTTTATACCTTTTGCTGAATTCACTACATAATGAATTTCGTCAACTGCGGTTGATGACCGGACTCTGCCCTTGACCCTCAAGCCTTTTTCAAAAGATAAAAGCTTTTAATTTTCACCAGACTTTTAAATAATCAAAACAATTATATTTAATGTTATTATACCATAAATTATTATGTTTTACCACGATTTTTTACTTTTTCTACTTTAAGACAATATTATCCTCACCCAGAATGTCTGTAAGCTGAATTAAAAATTCATTGGTAATCTTAACACCTGTAATCTCTTTGTGCATTGTTTTTTTATTTATATCATCAAAATAAAAATATACCTTTGACTGACCTTTGTTTTCCCTTGAGCATTTAACTATGTCATTGATCTTCTGCTTGTCAGATGAATTGAGCTTAAGCCATAATACCTTATCTTTAAAAGAGTTATCAAAAGACTCCAGACTCACAATATCCTCAGCAATTATTTTAGGCGGCTCGTCCTCTTTAAAGGAAATTCTGCCGCTGATAATAAGAATAGAACCGTCGCTCAGTATGTTCTTGAACTGCTCAAACTGGTTAGGGAAAATAATAACCTCCGCCTCACCTGTCTGATCCTCAAATCTGGTAAAAGCCATTTGCAAATTACTCTTGGTCGTATACAGCTTTTTATAAGTGAGCATAGCAAAAATCTTTACCTTATCATCGTCTTTGTATTTAGATGTAAAACTAGTTTCTTCATTCTGATTTACTATATCGCCAATGGGCGTAAATCTTGCCGCCCTAACAATTTGCGAATAACTGTCAAGAGGATGCCCCGAAACATATATGCCGATTATCTGCTTTTCCATTGCAAGCAATTCGCTTTTACTAAACTCATCAACATAAGGTATTTCCAGCTCTAATGATCTGTCACTGCTTTCGGAAACATCTCCGAACAGATCCATCTGCCCCGAAATATTTCTACGCTTATTATCATCTAAGCTTTTCAAAATCATTTCATAGCTTTGTATCATCTGTTTGCGGTTAGTCGGGAAACAGTCAAACGCTCCGCTTTTTATAAGCACCTCTATTACTCTCACATTGATATTATCATACATTCTCTCGCAGAAGTCCTGAAGCGATTTAAAGTCTCCGCGCATCTGACGCTCGGCAATTATCTTAGCAATAACCCCTTTGCCAAGTGATTTTATCGCCAATAGTGCAAAGCGTATGCCGTCCTTTTCAACGATAAAGCCCTCTTCGCTTTTGTTTATATCTAGGTTTAGCACCTTGATATTATTCTTCTCACACTCTGCAATATACTCAACAAGCTTTGTGGTGTTATCAGTTATCACAGAGGTCATAAGTGACGCCATATACGGCTTGTAGTAGTGACATTTCAAGTATGCTGTCTGATATGTCACAGTCGCATAAGCTGTCGCATGGGATTTGTTATAAGCATAAGATGCAAAGGAAGTCATCTCATCGAAAATTTCATTTGCAATGCTCTCCTCAACTCCGTTAGCAACTGCTCCCACGCAGTTTACAGTTCCATCGGGATTTTTCTCACCGTAAATGAAAGCCTTACGCTCCGCCTCCAATATCTTGTGCTTTTTCTTTGCCATTGCACGCCTTACAATATCAGCTCTGCCATAAGAATACCCTGCCAGTGTTCTGAAAATCTGCATAACCTGCTCCTGATAAACAATGCACCCGTAAGTAACATCTAAAATATTCTTTAAAAGCGGTGTTTTGTAATTAACAAATTCAGAGTTGTGACGGTTTCTTATATACGTCGGGATAGATTCCATAGGACCTGGACGATAGAGAGAAATGACAGCTATCAGGTCTTCAAACTTCTCAGGTTGAAGCTTCATAATAGTGGCTTTCATTCCTGCACTTTCAAGCTGGAAAACTCCGTCTGTCTTGCCTTTTGAAATCATTTCAAAAACAGCTTTGTCATCAAATGGAATATTCTTTATATCAAAATCAGGTTCTGTATTTCGTATAAGCTTTTGGCAATTGTTTATTACAGTCAGGTTGCGAAGTCCCAGAAAATCAATCTTTAAAAGTCCAAGGCTCTCTAAAACTGTCATTGTATATTGGGTAACATTCTGTCCGTCGTTGCTCTGAAGTGGGACATATTCATCAACGGAATCTTTTGTGATTACAACACCTGCTGCGTGGGTTGAGGTGTTTCTTGGCATTCCCTCGATATTTTTTGCCATATCAATTAGCTCTTTTATCTTCTCGTCCTTGTTATATAATTCCCTTAGCTCTGATGACTTTTCCAAAGCCTTTTCAATTGTGATATTTATCTCTCTTGGAATAAGCTTTGCTAACTTATCTCCCGTCTGGTAAGGAAGTGCCATTGCCCTTGCAACATCTCTTATCACTGCTCTTGCACCCAGTGTTCCAAAAGTGATTATCTGAGCAACATGATCTGAGCCATATTTGTTATAAACATAATCGATAACATTTTGCCGTCCGTCAATACAAAAATCAACATCAAAGTCGGGCATTGAAACTCTTTCAGGGTTTAAAAATCTCTCAAAAAGAAGATTGTATTTAAGCGGGTCAACCTCTGTTATGCCAATGCAATAAGCACACAGACTTCCTGCACCTGAACCTCTTCCGGGACCAACAGGAATGTCTCGCTGTTTTGCATAATTTATAAAATCCCAGACTATTAGATAGTAGTCGACATACCCCATTTGAATGATAACATCAATCTCGTAAGCAAGCCTTTTATAGGCCTCTTCAGTTGGTGTGCCATATCTCTCAATCAAGCCTTTTTGGCACATTTCTTTAAAATATTCTGTGTTATCATCAACGCCGTCAATATGAAAATATGGCAGCTTTGTCTTTCCAAATTCAAGTTCAACATTGCACATATCGGCAATTACCCTTGTGTTGGAAATTGCCTGAGGTGTGCTTTTAAAAAGATCACTCATCTCGTCTCCGCTTTTTACATAAAACTCCTCTGTCGGGAATTCGAGCGACTTAGGATCATTGATAGTCGTGTTGGTTGAAATGCACATCAGAATCCGCTGCGAATGTGCATCACTCTTTGAGATGTAGTGACAGTCGTTTGTTGCAACAAGCGGGATACCAGTTTCCTCAGACAACTTAAACTGAACGGGTAAAATCCTCTCTTGGTCATAGAAATTCTGATTCTGAACCTCGATATAATAATTGCCCTTGCCAAAAATCTCCTGATAGAGAAGAGCCGTTTCTTTAGCGCCGTTATAATTGCCATCAGACAGCTTTCGTGCAACCTCTCCTGCCAGACAAGCCGACAAACAGATAAGACCCTTGCTATGTTTTTTAAGACTCTCTATATCGACCCTCGGCTTCGAATAAAAGCCCTCTGTGTAGCTTATTGTAACAAGCTTTATCAGGTTTTGATACCCCTCATTATTCTTGCATAGCAATATAAGATGATAAGGCGATGAATCAATTTTGTTTACCTTATCAAATCTCGTTCTTGGAGCAACATAAACCTCACAGCCGATTATAGGCTTTATCCCTTGTTTTTTACACTCGTTATAAAACAGGGCAGCGGCATACATATTTCCGTGGTCGGTTACAGCTATAGCATTTTGTCCTAAATCATTTGCTTTTTTAACAAGATCACTTACTCTGCAAGCACCGTCTAAAAGCGAATACTCGCTATGAACATGAAGATGTACAAAATCAGTCATATCCAACCACTCCTTTCTATGAAACCGCTATTTAAATTAAGCAAATCTAGGCTTGAACACAAAATCACAAGCCCCAAAATATGTACTAGTTTTTAGTATTATGCTTTTTATAAATAAAATAAAGAAGTCCTATTAGACAGGCAATGTTCAAAATAAAAATAAATACAAACGCTCCTGTTCCAATTCCGCCTGACATTTTCACAATAGATGAAATAATCATAACAATTCCCATTAAAGCAAGAGAATATCCTGTTTCATTGGTAAACTCCATCTTGCTGTCGCTTTCCTTTGAACCATTCTTCTTTGCGTCTCTGACCATTTTGATAAGCCAGACACCTGCCGCTGTAATCAATACTCCTAACAATAAAATAACAATCATAAATATACCTCCTATTTTTTATATATCCCTATCTGCCTTATGCAGTTATTTATTTTTCGTCAATTTTCTCTGCCTTATTTCATCTGCCGCTTTTCTTATCCGCTCCAGCCTGTGATTTGCTCCAGAGCGTGAAATCGGCGGATTAAGGGCAAGCCCTAGCTCCTTTAAATTGTAATCAGGATTGTTATATCTTATCTCAGCTATTTCTCTTAAATCATCTGAAAGACTTGAAAAACCGATTGTTCTCTCAATAAGCTCTATATCCTCGATCTGCCTTTCGGCAGCCTTTAAGGATTTCTCTATGTTTGCATTATCACAATTTACTGCTCTGTTTATCTTGTTTCTCACATCCTTGAGAATTTTTACATTCATAATCTCAAGGCTTGCCTTTGAAGCCCCCATAAGGGTGAGCATATCCTCTATGTTTTCGCTCTCCTTTATATAAACTATATTTTGGTTTTTTCTCTCTGTGTGCTTGGCCAAAATATCAAAGTAATCAATCAGTATAAGTCCGAAATCATTGCAAAGCTCTAAACTCGGCATTACAAACTCAATATGATATTCCTTATTGGGATCAATAACACTTCCACAGGCGAGAAAAACACCTGCAACCAAGTTTGGTATAAATTTTTTCTTGGGCAAATCCTCTTTTGAAAGCCTTTTGTTTTTTATCTTAAAAAAATCTATGATAAAATCTCTATCTTCTTGATTATCAACACTTACCGTAAAAAGATTTGATTTTTCTGACTTTCTTAAATCCTTAATGCTTGCAGCTTCGTGACCGCAAATTTTATTTAACTGATTAGCTAAAAAGTCTGCAACCTTTTCATTTTCAGTTGTCAGAACTATATTATCCTTGTCAAAGCTCTTTGAAAGCTTTAAAATCCCCAAAACCGTCGCATTGGCTCTGTCATAAGAATCTATATTATCAATAATTTCCGATTTTACAAGATACGAAAAAGACTGCATTTTAATCACCTGAAATATTTATGTGTACTTGTTTATATCCCTGTGAGAAATCCTTACCTTGTGATATTTTTTTGATAGATATTTCATCATATTTTCTGCAAAGGTAACGCTCCTGTGTTTTCCTCCCGTACAGCCAAAGGCAATGACAAGCTGGCTCTTACCCTCTTTCTTATATAGAGGAATCAGAAAATCCATTAAGTCCTCAAGCTTTGCTTTAAGCTGAGTGGCCTGTTTAAATTTCATTACATAACTTGATACCTCTGTGCAAAGACCTGTTTTTGGACGAAGCTCATCTACATAATATGGATTCGGCAGACATCTTACATCAAAGACTAAATCCGCCTCTCGCATAGGTCCGTACTTAAACCCAAATGACATAATATCAATCTGCATAAATTCATCATCATCAGTCAAGAACATATTTTTGACCTTTTCTTTGAGCTGATTTGTAGAGAGAAATGATGAATCTATAAAATAATCGGAAATCCCCTTGACATTGGCAAGCATATCACGCTCTGCCTGAACTGCCTTTTCTATATTGCCTTTCATCAGTATGTCCAGCGGGTGCTTTCTTCTTGTTTCCTTATATCGGCTTATAATTATATCATCGCTTGCATCTAAAAAGAGAACCTTTAGATTTATATGCTCTTTCTGAAGCTGTTTAATTGTATCATAAAGATGGTTGAAGAAATTGCCTCCTCTGACATCAGTTACAAAAGCAACCTTTTCAATCGTTCCTGCTCCTGATCCTGTCGTTATATCTGTAAACTTAAGTATAAGCTCGGGCGGCATATTATCAATGCAGTAATACCCCATATCTTCTAAGACATTTACCGTAGTCGATTTACCTGAGCCTGACATTCCTGTAACAATTACAAACTCCATTTTCTTCACTTTAACATCTCCATTTCAAGCCTTTGCAAAACAAAAGCCTAAAGCCTTTTATCGTTAATCACTTTTATATTCTACTATCTCAACTTCACATTCTAAGAAAAATCCTGTTTTTTCTTTGACTGTTTCCTGCACCTTTTTAATAAGGCTTGTTACCTGTTCAAAGGTGGCGTTCCCCTTATTTATTACAAATCCGCAGTGCTTTTCTGATACCTCTGCATTCCCGACGCTGAATCCCCTCAGTCCGCTGTCCTCAATAAGCTTGCCTGCAAACTGTCCTGTCGGTCTTTTAAAGGTTGAACCGCCGTTTGGATATTCCAATGGCTGTTTGGTTTTTCTTCTGTTTAAATAATCGTCCATCAAAGCCTTGATTTCAGACTTTTCCTTTTTAACCAGCCTAAAAACAGCTTCGGTTATAATAAAACCATTCTCCTGAAAAATGCTGTGCCTGTATGACAAGTCCAAATCATCAAGATGAAATTCTGATATTTTGTCTCCGCTTATAGCTTTGACGGAAATTATAACATCTTTTATCTCACCGCCGTATGCACCTGCATTCATATATACAGCTCCGCCTACCGAACCGGGTATTCCAAACGCAAACTCAAGTCCTCCAAGTCCATTTTCATAGGCGAATCTGCAAACATTTATAAGAGAACAGCCCGCTTCAGCTTTTATAGTTGTATCGTCGATAAGACTTATTGATGAAAAATCACCGCCCAAATGAAATATTATTCCGTTGAATCCCCTGTCGTCAAAAAGCAGGTTAGAGCCTTTGCCTAAAACAAAATACGGATAGTTGAAATCTTCGGCAAGCTGAATAAGCTCACATAAACACTCACCGCTGTTTATTGATATAAACGCCTTGCACGGACCTCCGATTTTAAAAGTAGTATGCTTACTCAAGTCCTCATTATGTAAAACATTACAGCCGTATTCTTCGGCTTTTTCTATTATTTTCGCAATAACATTGTCTTCTTTCATAAGCTATCCCCCACAATTTATTTTTATAGCTCAATCCATGGTCGTTTGTTTTTTATTCTCTCTTTTAACTTTTCTATATCTTTGTTTATAATTAGCCTTTCCGGAAAATCCAGTTCATCAAGCAGCTTTTCTACATTTGCAACATCGCCTATATTATAGCAGAAATGCGCGTCGGAATCCACTGCAACGAACATTTCATACTTTTTACAAGCCTTTATAAGATCAATCAGTTTATCCTTTTTTGTCCTTCCCGAAATTAAAGACGCCTCGTTCAGTTCAACTAGCTTGTCATACTCTTTAAACAGCTTTGCAAGCCCTTCTGCATCATAATCAAAATCTCCTGTTGTAGGATGACCTATCAAATCAACGTGAATGTTCAAACAAACTTGTTTATAAGCGTCATAAAGCTCTCTTGTATTTTCAGGCCAGAAAACCGGACTGTGAAAGGACGCTACAACCCACTCAAGTCTGCTTAGTACACGCTCGCTTATATCAAGTGAACCCTTTGAATTACATATATTAGCCTCAACACCCTTTAATACTCTTACATCCTTTATTCTGTCGGGAAGTATACCGAGATTTTCAATATGCCATATGTGCGGAGAATCAGGCTCCATAGGGTCATGATCGGTCATTGCTATCATCTTAATACCCTTTTCAGCCGCCACTTTGCAATTTTCCATTATTGTCGAATAAGCATGCGTTGACGCTAATGTATGTGTGTGTAAATCTGCTAAATAATTCATATGTTCCTTTTTCCTTATGCTTTTAATGTCTAAAATACATCCCAATTTTTTATTGTATCTTTTTTATCTACTTCTAAACCTAAATTGTTCAAAAGCTCCTGAGCCGCATTATATCCCATCTTCTTCTGACGGTTGTTCATAGCAGCAACCTCTATGATAATAGCCAGGTTTCTTCCCGGTTTTATAGGAATAGTAAGGCTCGGTATCTGAATTCCGAAAATTGTAGTATACTCATTATCTACTCCCATTCGGTCATATACCTTTGTAGAATCCCAGACCTCCAGCTCAATAACTAAGTCTATCTTTTCGGTAACCTTAACAGCACCCATACCGAACAATCGTCTGGTATTTATAATTCCTACTCCACGAAGCTCTAAAAAATGCCTTATATTATCAGGCGACGAGCCAACAAGGCTTTTGTTTGAAACCTTTCTGATTTCGACAGCATCGTCAGCTACAAGTCGGTGACCACGCTTGACTAGTTCAATAGCAGTCTCGCTTTTTCCAACTCCGCTTTCTCCTACGATAAGTATTCCTTCGCCGTAAACCTCAATAAGAACTCCATGACGGGTAATTCTCGGTGCAAGGTGCAGATTTAAAAATCCTATCAGCGCCGCAATAAAGCTTGTAGTGCTGTCCTCTGTTCTTAGCAAGGGTATATTATACTCTTTAGCGGCTTCAATAACCTCTGGGAAAATGTCGTGTCCTCTTGCAACAACAAGTGCAGGAATCTTTGTTTCAAAAAGCCTGCTTACGGCTTCTTTTCTATCCTCAGATGATATTGATTCCAAAAAGGCAAACTCCATATTTCCGCAAACCTGAATACGCTCAGAATTAAAGTATTCATAAAATCCTTTAAGCTGAAGACCGGGTCTGTTAAGGTCATTATCTGAAATCATAATTTCATCTAAATTTTCGGGTGCATAAATAACCTCTAGTTTAAAATCGTCAATTATATGCTTTAGCCCTACTGTATATACTTCGCTCATAAAATCACCTTCCTTATATCTTAGATCAATCCTTTTTTCAACATTTCCATTGCCGAGAGTATTACGCCAAGCTTTCCTGTCGGATATGTAATGCCTCCCTGAAGCCATGCAGCGTATGGCTCTCTTATAGGTGCGTCTGCCGAAAGCTCAATAGACGCTCCCATCGTAAATGCTCCTGCTGCCATTATGACCTTACTGTCATAGCCTGGCATATCCCAAGCCTCAGGAACAGCAAAGCTGTCAACAGGAGAACCCTTTTGTATTCCCTGACAAAACGCAGTTAGCCTTTGTTCGTCTCCCAACAGAATTGAAGCTATTATATCAGTTCGCTTTTCATAGCTTTCAGGAAATATCTTAAAGCCCAGTTTTTCATAAAATCTACAGGCAAATGCAGAGGTTTTGAGTGCCGACTGGACAACCTGAGGCGCCATAAAAAATCCGAGCAGAATCTCTCTATTCTGATTAAGAGAACAGCCTACCTCTTTTCCCATTCCAACACAGGTCAGCCTGTCTGCACACTTTTCTATCAAATCAGCTTTTCCGGCTATATATCCGCCGGTTGATGATATTCCTCCGCCCGGGTTTTTTATCAATGAGCCTATTATCAGATCAGCCCCGACATCAAGAGGTTCACGCTTTTCTACAAACTCGCCATAGCAGTTATCTACCATAACTATTACATTTTTATTAGCTGATTTTGCAGACTGAACTATCTTTTCAATAGCATCAATGCAAAGCGACGGGCGAAGGGAATATCCTCTTGAACGCTGAATATATATAACCTGTGCAGTCTTTGCTTTTTGTGATATTTCATCATAGTCGGGTGTTCCGTCGGGGAGCAAATCAACCTGATCATATATAACGCCAAAATCCACAAGCGAACCGCTGCCCTTTGTATTTCTTATCCCGATTACCTCTTCTAATGTGTCATAAGGCTTTCCTGTTACCGAAACCATTATATCCCCTGCTCTTAACACCCCGAACAAAGCAGTAGAAATAGCGTGAGTTCCGTTGACAAATGTGTGACGTACCAAAGCGTCCTCTCCGCCGAAAGCCTGAGCAAAAACCTTGTCTATTGTATCTCTGCCCATATCTCCATAGCCATAGCCGGTTGTACCCTTTAAACAGCTTTCCGATACGCGGTTATCTATAAAAGCCTTTAAAACCTTTTGACCGTTATAATCGGCAATGTTGCTGAACTCAGAAAAAATCTCTTTGCACTCATCTTCAGCCTCATCAGCAAGACTTAAAAGCCTTTTATCTATATCAAAAAAAGAATTATCCATCTATGTCTTTCCTTTCAAACACTATATCGTTATAAATCGGAAGAAAGCCTATTTCTGTGTAGTAGCTTACATTATAGCTCCTTGCAAAAAGCTGAACGGAAAGTCCGTCTTCATTAAGTCTTTCTCCCAGCCAATATAAAAGCTCTCTTGCGTAGTGCTTTCCCCGCTCTTTTGGTATTGTAGCAACGTGACCCACAAAGGCAATGCCATCGATTATATACTGAATAGTCGCAGATGTGCAGTTATTAAGCGTAAAGCTTTGTGATAATCCCTTTCTTACTCTATGCGACGTATCGGTCAGCCACAGCGAATAAGAGTTTTTTATTGCAGGAAAGCTGGTTGACAAAATGTTATACACATCATCAAGTCTAGGGATCTCATTAACATCAAGCTTTGGAATGTGATTTTTGCAGACAAACTCAAACATCGTTCTGTCAAACTCGTTATACTCGTCATCAATCATACTACTTAGTTTTTTTGAATAGTCAAGCCCCAGTTCAACAGTAACAGGCTTTGTCATAGAAATAAGCAAAGAAAGCTCAGAAATCTCGTTATCCGAGAGGGTATGGCCTTCAAAAACAGAAACAACCATTGACGAATTGAAAATTGATACTACAGCATCGTTAAGCGAGCTCTCATTCTCTTTGGCAAAATAAAATCTGCAAAAATCATAGCCTGTTCCGTATGCTAAGAAATGCGATTTTATTCGCCTTGAATAGTGATTCTTCTCAAGCGTATTCAATATTTCTTCCGTTATGTCGTGAGTTTCTGTTATCATTTATATGCCATGCTCTATAAGAGCCTTCCTCCGTCTTTGTTCTTTAATCTCTATCTGTTGTGAAGCTTATTTAAAAGAGCTTTCACAAGCGTCAGCGAATTTAACATATCATCCTTATTTGCCACACAAGACGGCGAATGAATATATCTGCACGGAACTGAAACCGATATTGTTTTAACTCCGCCACGGGATATATGAATAGCGCCCGCATCATTTCCGCCGGCTATCATTGTTTTAGTCTGGCAGGGAATGCCTTGCTCCTTTGCAGTAACAAACGCCAGATTATAAAGCTCTTTATTATAAATAGTTGATCTGTCCATAAAGGATATTACAGGTCCGTCTCCGCATTTACAGACAGACTTTTCTCCCTCCGACAAAGGAATATCCGCCGCTGTTGTAGCCTCTATAACAATCGCATAATCAGGATTTACTGTATATGAAGCAGCAGTTGCTCCACGAAGCCCTATCTCCTCCTGAACAACAAAGGTAAAATAAGTGTCATACTCAAGATAGCTTTCTATAAGCTCAAGCATCAGAGCGCAGCCGAATCTGTCGTCAATAGCCATTGCCTTTATAAAGCCCTCTCCAAACTCAATGAAATCAGATTTGAAGTAAACGCTATCGCCGAGTGTTACTATCTTTTCCGCATCACTACGGCTTTCAGCACCAATGTCGACAGTAAGCTTGTCAAAAGGAACAGCCTTTTCCTTTTCATCAGAAGATAAGTTGTGGATTGCAACTCCTCCAATGACTCCGACTGTGTTATTCCTGCCGACAGTGACCTGCCGTCCAAAAACAACTCTCGGGTCAACTCCGCCAACGCTATCAACCTTTAAGCTTCCGTCGTCGTTTATATATTTGACTATCAGTCCTACCTCATCCATATGAGCAGACAGCAGAACTTTATTTTCAGGCGTTTTCCTACCCTTTTTAAAAGCAATAATATTGCCTAAGTTATCAACCTTATAATCACACTTATCTGAAATTTTTGAGATAATATAATCCCTAACTTTATCCTCGTCGCCTGAAATTCCGTTTATAAGGCAGAGGTCACGCAATTTATCAAGCATCAGCTTCAACCCCGTTTCTTAAAAAATCTGCAATAAGGCGTGCTGAGTTTTCAATATCAGAAATTGAAATAACCTCAACAGGTGTGTGCATATATTTAAGCGGTATTGAAACGGTAACAGTCTTTACCCCGCCTCTTGTAACGCCAATAGCGTCGGCATTTGTTCCTGTCGTTCCGCCCATAACTTCAATCTGATACGGAATTTCCTCAGCCTTTGCAATCTCACAAAGCCTGTTCGACATTGTCCTTGAAAGAGAAGGTGAAACTCCAATCATAGGGCCTTTTCCCATCTCTCCGCAGGTATCATTTGACTCGCCAAAAACCTTTGCAAAAGAAACATCAACAGCTATCGCCATATCGGGTTTTACTTTATAAGCCGCAGTTTTAGCTCCCCTCTCGCCTGTTTCCTCCTGAGATGAGAACACCACCGAAAACGAACAGCTAAGACTGTCAAGCTCATCCTTCAATAAATCAAGAGTTTGAATAAGTGTTAAAACTCCTGCTCTGTCGTCAAGACATTTTGATGTAACCCTATCTCCTAAAAGCTCGCACGGACAATTTGATATAACAACCCTGTCTCCCAGTGAGACAAGCTCTTCTGCCTTATTCTTTGTCATACCGATATCAACAAAGATGTCCTCCAGCTTAGGTGCTTTTTTGTCATCTGATTCTAAATGCGGCGGCGTCGAGGTGATAACGCCGAAAATTTTACCGCCATTTGAGCATAGCACCTCAACCTGCTGAGCCAAAAGCAAGCGTCTGTCTATTCCGCCGCAGTTTGAAACCTTTAAAAATCCCTCGTCGGTAATATAGGTCACAATAAGCCCTATTTCGTCTATATGAGCGTCAAGCATTATGTGGGGCTTTCCCTCTTCACGGTTACCTACATTTGCAATAACATTACCGAAATCATCGACCGTAATATCAGGTGTATATTCTTTAAGAATTTCCGCCGCTGTTTGTGCGGCACAAAATTCATCACCCGAAACTCCGTTTTTCTCGGTAAGCTTAAATAAAATTTCTGTTAGTTCTTTTTTATCCATAAATAATTCCTTAAATAATATTAAAGTGAGTTTACTATATCCTTGAAATGTTTTCCTCTGGCTTCAAATATCGGATACATATCATAGCTAGGGCAAGCTGGAGATAGAGAAACTATATCCCCCGCCTTAGCGTTATCCCTTGCGGTTTTTACGGCTTCCTCCATATCATTTACTCTTATGATTTTCAGTCCGCTTGTTTTATATTCATCACATCCGGTAACTGCCGTTTCAAGCTTTTTAGCCGTCTTCCCCATTAAAATCAAGACCTTTACCTTTTCATTGACAGGCTTTGCAAGTGAGTCAAAAGGAATCCCTTTATCAGAGCCGCCCCCGATAACTATTATCTTCTGATTGAAAGAGTTTAGCCCTGCCATTACACGATTAGGACTTGTGGCAATAGAATCATTATAGTATTTGACTCCGTCAACTTCTCTTACAAACTCAATTCTATGCTCAACGCCGCCAAATTCCTTAGCCGTTTTTACAATGCTATCAATTGAAACATCTCCCCAGGTGAGTGCTATAGCAGTCAGAAAGTTTTCTACATTATGAATTCCCGGAATTCTTATATCATTCATATGAACAATCTTTGTAACCTTACCAAAATCATTATAGCAAAGATAACCTTCACTATCTAAAAAGCTTCCCTGCTCAGGAACAGCCTTTCTGCTGAACAGAGAAAGCTTTCCTCTCACTAAATCGCACAGCTTCATTGTTTCATCATTATCCATATTGAGGACTGTCCTTGAAAAGGCATTCTGGTGAACAATTATATTGCTCTTAGCATAAATGTATTCCGCCATCGCTCCGTGAACATTCAGGTGGTTTTCTGATATATTTGTTATAGCCGCAGCATATGGTGATTTTCTCATAGAGATAAGCTGAAAGCTTGAAAGTTCAATGACTGCGATATCAGTTTCTTCGATTTTCTCAATCTTATATAAAATAGGCTTTCCGATATTTCCTCCGAGATGGACCGTTTTTCCATCAGCTTTGAAAAATTCAGATACGAGAGTAGTGGTAGTAGATTTTCCGTCTGAGCCTGTTATCGCATAGATTTTACACGGACAAAGATCAAAAAAGACCTCCATCTCACTGGTTATGATAATCCCCTGTTTACGAGCTTTTATCAATCGCGGATCGTTGTAATACATTCCCGGCGTTCTGAAAACTATGTCGCTGTTAAAAATCTCGTCAAGATAATTTTCACCTAAAGAAAATTCTGCCCCTGCCTGTTTGAACTCGTTATATAGTTCAAAGTTTTTTTCTTCAAGATTATTCTTATCACAGATAACAATATCATAGCCCTTTTTCAAAAATAATCTTATAAGCTCATTATGGCTGACACCTATTCCTATGAATGCAATTCTCTTTCCCTTTATCTCATTAAAAAACATTTCTACTTTTGTCATATGCTGTTCTCCTCTTTTGTCAGTTAGACTGAAATTTGTTATATTACCACTAAGTTAAAATGGATATAAAAACTCTATTTTATTATATACTATTTCATAATAAATAGCAATATTTTTTCTTGTTTTTCACTGCAAAATGTTAAAACAAATTATTGTTTTATAAACTTTTTTTGTGAAAGAAAAAAATATGAAAAAAAGTATTGTAAAATAAGACAAAATACCTTATAATCATCTTAGTGTCTGTAATAAAAACATTATGATTGGAAGTGTTAAAAAAGTTGGAAAACATTATTATCAGTCTTAAAGACGCCATTGTTGAATTCGATGGGGAACAGATTTTAAAAAAGATAAATCTGGACATAATTGATAAGCAGTTTGTTACTCTGCTTGGCCCGTCAGGCTGCGGAAAAACTACAACTCTCCGTATTATCGGAGGATTTCAGCAAATGAAAAGCGGCTCGCTTTATTTCAATAATAAGGATATAACCAAGCTGCCGCCGCATAAAAGACAGGTTAATACTGTTTTTCAGAAGTATGCTTTATTCCCACACTTAAATATTTACGATAACATTGCTTTCGGGCTTAAGCTTAAAAAACTGAGCGATAAGGAAATAAAATCAAGAGTTCAGGAAGTTTTAGAACTTGTCAACCTCATAGGCTTTGAAAAGCGTTCAATCAGCAGTCTTTCGGGCGGTCAGCAGCAAAGAGTTGCCGTTGCCAGAGCGTTGGTAAACAGACCAAAGGTTCTGCTTTTGGACGAGCCTTTAGGTGCTCTGGACTTAAAGCTCAGAAAAGAAATGCAGATTGAGCTTAAAAACATTCAGCAGGAGCTTGAGATAACCTTCATTTATGTAACCCACGATCAGGAGGAAGCTCTTACTATGTCTGATACGGTCATTGTTATGAACAATGGTGTTATTCAGCAGATAGGCACTCCTGTTGATATTTATAACGAGCCTGAAAATGCGTTTGTCGCTGACTTTATCGGTGACAGCAACATAATAGACGGAATTATGAGAAAAGACTTTCTTGTTGATTTTGCAGGAAACTCCTTTACTTGTGTTGATTCGGGATTTGAAAGAGACGAGCTGGTTGATGTTGTGATAAGACCTGAAGATATCAAAATCGTTCCTCAGATTCAGGGAGCAATCACCGGCGTGGTTGAAAGCGTTATTTTCAAGGGCGTTCACTATGAAATGATTGTTGACGCAAGCGGATATAAGTGGAAGGTTCAATCCACTTTACATGAAGAAGTCGGCTCTCTTGTTGGTATGAATATTGAACCTATGGATATTCATATTATGCATAAAATGGAATGTTAAATTGAAAATCTTTGATTTCAATTACGAGTTTTTGCTTATGATATATATGCGAAAACGCAAAAACATCAGAAGGAGGAATGCTCCTTTGGGGAGCGTATTATTATAAATGAAATCTAGAATTTTAGCTATTCCCTATATTGTATGGATGATTATATTCACTGTCATTCCGCTTGGACTTGTTATATTCTTCGCTTTTACATCTCAAAGCGGAGAATTTACCCTATCAAATATAATAGCTATGAACGATTATCTCGATGTCTTGTTCAGATCTATCGAGTTCTCTGTTATTGCTACGATAATATGTCTTATCCTCGGATTTCCTGTTGCATTTCTGATTTCAAGGCTTGCAAGAGGAAAACAAGGAACTATGCTTATGATAGTTATACTTCCTATGTGGATAAACTTTTTGCTAAGAACTTATGCGTGGATGACACTGCTTGAGGAAAATGGCTTGATCAATCGCTTTTTAGGGCTTTTCCATCTAGGTCCTTTTAACCTTATAAATAATTCGGGAGCTGTTATTTTAGGAATGATATATAACTATATTCCTTTTATGATTCTTCCGCTTTATTCTGTTATGACGAAGATTGACGGGAATGTTATCGAGGCCGCTCAGGATCTGGGCTGTTCGGGCTTTCATATAATAACAAAAATCATTATCCCTCTTTCAAAGCAGGGAATCTCAACAGGTATTATAACCGTATTTGTTCCGTCGGTATCTACATTTATCATTTCAAGAATGCTAGGCGGAGGAACAAACGACCTTATCGGAGATATTATCGAGTCGCAGTTCTTGGGTAACTCGTATAATCCTCACTTAGGCTCTGCAATGTCGCTTGTTCTTATGGTTATAGTTTTATTGATTATGAGTCTGTTCAATCAGTTCGGAAGTGAGGAGGCTGTTATTTAATGAATAAAATTCTATCTCGTACAATAACCGCCTTTGTTATAGTTTTTCTTTACATTCCTATATTTGTACTTATAGCCTTTTCTTTCAATGCCTCAAAGTCAAGAGCATATTTCACAGGCTTCAGTCTTAAATGGTATGAAAAGCTGTTCCACAATGAGGCAATTCTCACAGCTCTTTTCAACACGATTGTCATTGCACTTATTTCATCTCTTTTAGCAACAATTATAGGTACAGCGGCAGCAATAGGAATTCACAGAATGAAGCCTATCACAAAAGCAACCATTATGAATGTTACCTATATTCCGATTATAAATCCTGAGATTATTACTGGTGTATCACTGATGCTTTTGTTCAGGGCATTTACAATTTATTCAGGCTTCCAGTTCGGATTTGTGTCTCTGATTCTTGCACACATTACCTTTAATATTCCATATATAATTTACAGTATTATTCCAAAGCTGAGACAGATGAATCCTAACTTAGTTGAAGCGGCAGAGGATCTGGGCTGCAACCCAAGACAAGCCTTTTTTAAGGTAACGATTCCCGAGATAATGCCTGGTGTATTATCCGGATTTTTGATGGCTATTACCTATTCTATTGATGACTTTATCATAAGCTATTTCAATTCGGGAACAACTGTTGAGACGCTTCCTATAACGATTTACTCAATGACAAGAAAGAAAGTATCTCCTGAAATCAATGCCCTTTCAACAATAATTTTCATAGTTATACTGGCTATTTTGATTATTAGAAACGCTATTTCAAATTATAAGCTAAGAAAAGAAAGGCTGGAATATTTAGCGTCAAAATCTTAATTATTTTCTTTGATAAATTTTATATTATGTATTATACTTACCAAAGGAGATTATAATGAAAAAAAACTTTGTTTTATCTATTGTGTTAATTATAACGCTTGCAATGTTAATGGGGTGTTCAAACAACACTTCAACAAGTGAAAGCAGTGCTAAAAGTAAAACCCTTTCAAATATTTCGACAACTGCTGCATTTAGTACAGATGAAGGTTCTAAAGCTGCTGTTTCCCGTGATGATTTTGATATGGATACCATATTGACCAGACTTGATAAAAGTATGCTATCAAACTATGATTATTCCCGACTAAAGGATAAAAATATAACCCTCAGTGTTTGCAACTGGGGCGAATATATGGCTATTAACCAAGATGAATACTTTGATGTAAACAGAGAATTTGAAAAGCTTACCGGCATAAAAGTCAACTATAAAACCTTTGCAACTAACGAGGAGCTTTATTCAAAAATCAAAAGCGGCGGCGGAGATTATGATGTTGTAATCCCGTCTGACTATATGATTTCCAAGATGATAAAAGAGGGACTTGTTCAGAAGCTAGATTACAGCAACATTCCTAACTTCAGCTATATTGACAAGGATTTTGTTGGGCTTGAATACGATCCTAAAAACGAATATTCTGTTCCCTACACCTGGGGGATAGTTTGTATCGTTTACAACAAAAATATGGTTAGCAAAGAAATAACCGGCTGGTGCGATCTTTGGGACGAGGCTAATAAAAATCACATTCTGATGTTCAACAATCCTCGTGATGCTTTCGGTATTGCGCTGACCTATTTGGGTTATTCACAAAACACCGAGAACAAGAAAGAGCTTGAAGAGGCAGCAAGCATATTAAAGCAACAGAAAAATCTTGTTCAAGCTTATGTGATGGACGAGATATTTGATAAAGTCGGCGGAGAATCATCGGCAATAGCACCTTATTATGCAGGCGATGTTCAGACGATGATTGATGAAAATAGCAATCTTGATTTTTGTATTCCCAAGGAGGGTACTAACAAGTTTGTTGATGCAATATGCATACCAACGGCTGCAAAAAACAAAGAAGCCGCAGAAATGTATATCAATTTCCTAAATGAAATTCAGGTAGCTTATGCAAACTGCGACTATCTTTGCTATTCAACACCTCACACAGGTGTGTATAATCTGTTTGATGACGAGATCAAAGCAAATCCGCTTCGCTGTCCGCCTGATGAATATTTAGCAAATAAAACTGAGGTATTTATAAATCTTTCTGATGATACAAACACCTATATTCAAGAGCTTTGGAATCAAATTAAAATAGACAAATCAAAATCGCCTTGGCTAATGCCTGCGTTTTTGCTGATTGCTCTTGCTCTGACGATTTTCTTGAACATAAGGCGTTCAAGAAAGAAAAAACAGGATATATTTTAAATATTTATATAAGGAGCTTTTTTATGACAAGTAATACTAAAGGAGTCTTATTTGACAAGCAAACTCAAGTAGGACCTCTCGGAATCATTGGAATGAACGGCACTCAGGAGCTTTGTGCTAAAATCGACGGGTATCTGACTAAGTGGGCTGAGGAAAGCGGAATTATCAAGGACAGTTATCTGATAGAAGTCGATTGTCCGAGATTTTCCTCAGGTGACGGAAAGGGTATGATAAAGTCAACCGTTCGAGGAGATGACCTGTTTATCTTATGCGATGTAGGAAACTACAACTGCACATATGATTATTTCGGAGTGGAAAATCATATGTCTCCTGATGACCACTATCAGGACTTAAAGAGAATAATTCAGGCAGCCGGCGGAAAAGCACATAGAATCAATGTTATTATGCCAATCCTTTACGGCGGAAGACAACACAGAAGAAGCTATCGTGAATCTCTGGACTGTGCTGTTGCACTTCAGGAGCTTGAGTCTATGGGCGTTTCAAATATTCTCACCTTTGACGCACACGATCCTCGTGTACAAAACGCAGTTCCTCTGATGGGCTTTGACAATATAATCCCGTCATATCAGGTGTTAAAGGCAATGTTCAAAAACCTTGACGACATTGTGATTGATAAAGACCACTTTATGATTATTTCCCCTGACGAGGGCGCTATAAACAGAAATATGTATTACGCATCTGTTTTGAGCGTTAATCTCGGAATGTTCTATAAAAGGCGTGACTACTCAACCGTTGTAAACGGAAGAAACCCGATTATCGCCCATGAATACCTCGGAAATGACGTTGAGGGCAAAGATGTTTTCGTAGCAGATGATATTATATCGTCAGGAGAGTCTGTTCTCGATTTAGCATATGAGCTTAAAAAGAGAAATGCTAGAAAAATCTATGCTTATGCTACCTATGCGATATTCACAAACGGTCTTGAAAAATTCGATACGGCTGTTAAAGACGGTATAATCGACGGAGTTTTCGGTACCAACCTTACTTACCGTTCACCTGAACTTTTGAGCAGAGACTGGTTCTATGAGGTTGACGTTTCAAAATACATTGCATATTTCATAGCGTCGTTGAACCACGATTTATCAATATCATCTATAATTGATCCTCACGAGAAAATAAAAAATCTTCTTGAACAACACAAACATTTGACTGTCAGATAAAAATTTAAGGTGTACATCTAATTTCGATGTACACCTCTGGGTGTAGATAAAGCCTTTTTAGGGGCAGCCCTCTCTTGCAGGGCATGCCCCTCTTAAAAAACAGTCCACCGGACTATTTTTTAATTCACCCTGTGCGGAGCGCACTCCGTAAAGCATTTCGCTGACTGCGGTCAGCGACAGGGCTCTGCCCTTGACCCGCAAGCCTTTTGAAAAAGGCTTGACCGAAAACTTTTAGTTTATTACGCAAAACCTTTTTCGACAGGCTAAGGTGTACATCTAATTTCGATGTACACCTTTTTATATAATTCTATAATTTCTCTCTTCTAAGCTTTTTAAAAAAATCACTAATTATCCCAGAACATTCATCAAGCAAAATCCCGCTTTCAACCTCAGGACAATGATTAAACCTTCCGTCAAACAGATTTACAGCAGACCCAACCGCGCCAAATCTTGGGTCAAATGCACCAAAGCAAACCTTTTCTATCCGGCTGTTTATAATTGCCCCAGCACACATAGCGCAAGGCTCTAATGTCACATACATATCACAGCCAATAAGCCGCCATACGCCGAGGCTTTTACTAGCCTCATTTATGGCAATTATCTCAGCATGTGCAAGCGGAGATTTATCCGTTTCACGACGGTTATAGCCCTCTCCTATAATTTCTCCTGTTCTGTTATTCACAACAACTGCCCCTACAGGAACTTCTCCGATCTCTGCCGCTTGATATGCAAGCTCCAACGCCCTTTTCATATATACGGTTTTATCCATTTGACCTCTCCGAAATAGTTTAGTTTTTATTATTGTATCACAAAAAGAAATAGCTGTAAACAAAAAACCACCGGAAAAGCTGCACAAGTCCAGTAAAAACGGACAATAGAAAAAACACCCCCTATATGGTAGAATAAAAGAAACTACCGTAAAGGGG
>CANQJW010000003.1 GCA_947624345.1 uncultured Clostridia bacterium
GAGCCTTTTGAAAAGAATCAGATAGGCTCATCGGCAATGGCTTATAAGAGAAATCCTATGAGATGCGAGAGAATAACTTCTCTTTCAAGATATATAATTTCGGATATGCTCAACCCTGCATTCACAGCAGGAACACAGTGGTTTGAGAGAACTCTTGACGACTCGGCTAACAAGAGAATTTCTGTTGCGGAGGCGTTCTTGGGCGTTGACGCAGTTCTCAACATTATGCTCAATGTAACCGATGGACTTGTTGTTCACGAGAAAATCATTGAAAAGAGAGTTATGGCGGAACTTCCGTTTATGGCGACAGAAAACATTATGATGGACGCTGTTAAAAAGGGCGGAGACCGTCAGGAGCTTCACGAGAGAATCAGAGAATACTCAATGAAAGCAGGTTCAAGAGTTAAGGACGAGGGACTTGACAACAATCTTTGCGATCTTATTTTAGATGATCCTATGTTTATGATTTCAAAAGATGAAATGGATAGCATTATGAAGCCTGAAAACTTTATTGGAAGAAGTGTTTCTCAGGTTGAGGAATTTTTAGATTGCTGCGTTAAGCCTGTTTTAGAGGCAAATAATTTTGAGCATGAAAGCGTAGAAATAAATGTGTAGAGAATAGGGTTTAATAAAGCTGAAGGATAGTGAAAATATGCAAAAGCAGAAGATAATTTACATAATTGCAGGGGCTGTTTGCTCGGCATTAACTATATTTATGATTGTTTTGGTAGTAACAGGCTGGGGGAGCGTTGTACTTGCTATCGGTCCGTTTGCTTTTGCTATTGCGTTTTTTGCTAGTGCCGCTTCAATAAAAACCCCTGAACAGAAAAGAAAAATAGATGAAAAAAACAAGCAAAAGAAAAGACTTTTAAAGAAAAAACAAGCAGAGGAAGAATATGTTTCTCCATTTTTCAGAGATTAAGTTAATAAACAGAAAGGATATGATACACTATGAAAATTGAATCACAATGCTTACACGAGGGGTATGACCCTAAAAACGGAGAGCCGAGAGTTATGCCTATTTATCAAAGCACTACATATGTTTACGATTCAACAAAGGCAGTTGGAGACGTTTTTGACGACCCGACGCTGAGTATGATTTATTCGAGGTTTGAAAACCCAACTACAGATGCGGTTGAAAAGAAGATAGCCGCACTTGAGGGGGGCGTTGCCGCAATGTGTACGTCCAGCGGACAGGCGGCTTCATTGATTTCGATTTTAAACTTATGCTCGGCAGGAGACAGCTTTATTGCAGCTTCAACAATTTACGGAGGAACAATAAACCTCTTTGCCGTTACCCTTAAAAGACTGGGGATAGAGTGCATTTTTGTAAGCCCCGACGCGTCTGATGACGAGCTTCGCAAAGCGTTTAAGCCGAACACCAAATGCGTTTTCGGTGAGACTATCGCAAACCCTGCGCTTACTGTTCTTGACATTGAAAAATTTGCAAAGATCGCTCACGAAAAGGGCGTTCCGCTGATTATAGATAACACCTTTGCAACACCGATATTGTGCCGTCCTATAGAGTGGGGAGCAGACATTATTATACATTCAACGAGCAAATATATGGACGGTCACGCAGTACAGGTAGGCGGAGTTATTGTAGACAGCGGAAAGTTTGACTTCACAAACGGAAACTTCCCTGATTTTACTGAGCCAGACGAGAGCTATCACGGCGTTGTTTACACGAAGGATTATGCTTTTGCTCCGTTTATAGTAAAAGCGAGAATGCAGCTTATGAGAGACTTTGGCTGTTACCCTGCCGCTAATTCATCTTTCCTTTTAAATCTCGGTCTTGAAACGCTTGCATTAAGAATGAAACAGTATAGCGAAAATGCTTTAAAGGTTGCCAAGTTCTTTAAAGAGCAGGATAAGATCGAGGAGGTAATCTATCCGGGACTTGAGGGAGATAAGTATTACGAGCTTGCTAAAAAGTATACTCCTATGGGCGCAAGCGGAGTTATTTCTATCGTTGTAAAGGGCGGAAGAGATAACGCTGTCAAGTTTATGGACGCTCTTGAGCTTGCGTCTAATGAAGTTCACGTTGCGGATATAAGAACCTGTGTTTTGCATCCTGCGTCGGCTACTCACAGACAACTTACCGATGAACAGCTTACCGCAGCTGGAATAAACGGCGGAATGATAAGATTTTCCTGCGGTCTCGAGAATGTTGACGATATTATCGAGGACATTAAAAAGGGACTTAAAGCAATAGATTGATATTTTAAATAACAAAAAGGCTCAGGTTTTCCTGGGCCTTTTTATTCTGTAAGAGCAGCATTTTAAATCATTTTCTCTCTCATAGATAAGAGAAGCTTTTTTTCTCTTCTTGAAACCTGAACCTGTGTCATATCGAGGATTTTTGCCGTTTCTGTCTGGGTTTTGTTCTGATAATATCTGAGATACAAAAGCTTAGCGTCTTTTTTGTCAAGTGAGGATAAAATCTGCTTTAAAGTAAGGCTGTTTGTGATTTCTTCATCCGGTGCTGAAACGGGAACGTCTATCTCACAAGCGGAATCGTCTTCATAACCTCCCGATAGACTAAGCGGCGGAAGCGAAACATTAAGTGCTTCGACAACATCTTCCTCGGGAATGTCGGCAAGACGGGCAAGCTCTTCTATCGTTGGCTCTCTGCCCTTTGAAAGACTAAAGCGTTCTCTTATCTGGGTTAATTTGAGCGATAATTCTTTAAGACCTCTTGACACCTTTATCGTTCCGCCGTCACGAAAGAGCCTTTTAATCTCCCCTAAAATAACAGGCACTGCATAGGTGGAAAATTTAACTCCTCTTGTTTCGTCAAAGCCCTTTGCCGCTTTTAGTAATCCAATACAGCCTGCACCGTAAAGATCGTCGTAATCTATACCTTTTGAACGAAATTTGTTTGCACACAGATGAACAAGCCCCAAATTGTCCTCTATAAATTTTTTGTTACTCTCAAGTCCAATCATCTTTATATCCATATTCCGGTAGATTTTTTTACTTATTCGTATGTATGCTTTTATATGTTTGTCAATCCAGTTTTGTCTTTAGCTTTTTTGTCAGAATAACAGATGTTCCTTTTCCCTCTTTGCTAGTAACCTTCAGCTTGTCCATAAAGCTCTCCATAACTGCAAATCCAAGCCCTGCACGTTCCTCTTCCGGGGAGGTCGTAAAAAGCGGTTCCATTGCTTTTTTTATGTCAGGAATTCCACAGCCGTGATCCTTTATCTTTATGTAAATCACGCTGTCTTCATATATCCTTGCGACAAGCTCTATCTTTCCTATCTTGTTTTTATATGCGTGAACGATTGAGTTTGTTACCGCCTCAGAAACCGCAGTCTTTATGTCCGACAGTTCATCAACCTGCGGATCAAGCTGCGATGCAAAGCCCGACACCGCAAGCCGTGAAAACCGCTCGTTTTCTGACAGGCTGGGAAAGCTAAGCTTTATTTCATTTAGAATTTTCATTTTCTTTCTCGACAATGTCCTCACCCTCCTCATTTAGAACTTTCTCACACTCATTTTTATCATTATTTCTGTAAACCTCAATATTTGCTAAATCTGCCTTGCTATCGCTGCTTTGAGCAGATTCCTTTGCCTTTTGCATTTCTGAAAGCGGAACATCTATGCTGACTATTTTCGCCAGTTTATTTATGCCTGCAACAAGCATTACCTTTTTTATTAGCGGCGGAGGGTTTTGTATAAACACCTTTCCGCCCCTTTCACTTTGCAGCTTATATCTTCCCATAACAAGCCCGATCCCCGAGCTATCCATAAAGTCTACATTTGAAAAATCAAGATAAAGTTCATTTGGCTTTAGCTTTTGAACATTTATGTCAATCTCCTGTCTTATATTTTTTGCACTGTGGTGATCAATCTCTCCGCTTATAAATGCCGTGAGCTTTGATTTTTCTTCGACTTCATCGTATATTTTAAGTCCCAAGATTTTTCATCGTCCTTTCTATCACAAGGCTTTAAGCCTTCTTGATTTATTTTCAATAAAATAATAACAGCCTCTGACTGAGAAATTTGTCAAAAGCTGTTTTTATAAATATTATATTTTACTAATATTCTGCTGTAAAAAATAACCCCAAATTTTAATCTAATTCGAGGTTATAAATATGATCATTTAATTTTTTTAAACCTTTTAAATATCATATAACATGTAGTTTCAATAATAATTATTACCACCAAAGCAATTGGGAATATAATCATTCTGGTAAAAAAATATATCATAATCGTTAATGCTACTAATAAGCTGTTAGATATAGTGAGAAAAGGATGATTTTTATTTAATGCCGATAAGCCTGCAATAAATAGTAATATGGCAACAGAAAACCATACTTCACCTGCATATTCAAAGTGAACAGCTACACAGCCGATTAACGTTACTAAAATACTAAGCATTATAAGTGTAATAGATGTTTTTTTCATAAATTGTCCGCCTTTCTCTTGCAACATCTAAGTTTATATGAAAAAGAGATCTTATAAATTTGATTATAATTAGATAAACAAAAATCCTAACCTGATGGGGATTAAATTAAGTATTGCTTACAATTTTTTTACTGACGAGTAATGTCCATAGCGTCTAGTACCCTTTATATTTTTATATGCGCGAATTCTGTATTTAGCAGAGTTTTTCTTAGCAAGTGTGAATTTATATTTATTTACCTTTAAATTTTTAACAACATGCCACCTTTTAGTTGACTTGTTGTATTTCTGAACCTCATAACCGCCTGCGCCCTTACATTTCTTCCAGGTTAAGGTGCCTGTTTTACCGCTGAATGAATATTTCACTTTTGTGACTTTAGCAGGAACGGTTCTAATAGCGTATTTGGAGCTTTTTGCACCTGCCCAATTGATCCCATTTGCTGTTTTATACGCCTGAACCTTGAATTTATACTTAGTACCCTTTTCAAGACCTTTGACAGTTACGCTGTTTTGGTTTTGACCAGATGCGGTTGCACATACAACGTACTGCTTTTTGTTTTTGTTATAATAAAGCACCTGATAGCCTGAGGCTCTGTCACATACTTTCCAGGTAAGAGTTACGGTTTTTGGGGTTACATTTGAATATTTAAGTCCACTTGCTTGTTTTGGTGTGGTAGCAGTGTTAAGGGTGTTAGATGGTATGAGGGTTGAAATAGTGCCGTCCTCACCTACATCATAACCCTGAACGCTGAATTTATAAACTGTAGAATAGTCCAGCCCTGTTATCTTTGCAGTAACATTACTGTTGCCGGAAATCGCTTTTATTTGTGACCATGCCTTCTTATTTTCATTATACATATTCACATAGTAACCGTCAGCGTCGGGAAGCTTATTCCACTTGAGTGAAACAGATGTGGTATTTCCCGCAGTCTGAGTGAGTGCTGTTACCTTTGTTACTGATGCTGAAAAGGTTACGACATTGGAATAAGCGCCGTATATTTTTTTACTGCCGATAAGCTTGAATGCCCTTACCTTATACTGGCGTTCTTTAAGCGAATTAGGTTCAGTAATAACCATTTTATTAGACTTCGTTGTCCCGAGGGCTACCCAAGTACCTGTGCTTTCATCATATGTCTTCACTTGATACTTATAAGCCCCTGCCGCACGAGTCCATGAAAGTGTAAATTCCGCAGAGTCTGGTTTTTCCTCAGTTGCTGTAAGATCAGTAACCTTGTGTGGTTTGGACATATAATATTTGTTTAAGTCTACGCTTCCTCGTATGCCGTTAATTGAACCCCTTGAAGAATACTGCCACATAGAAAACTCGCCGGTGTAGTCTGTGCTTGTTGTATAGTGAGCAAGCCAGATTGAAAATTTTTCAGCAAGAGTTTTGCCGTTTATCTGAGTTTCAAGCCACGACTTATTTGCATATATTCCGCCTGTATATCCTGCACTCTGAACTCTGTTTGCAAAAGCCTTGCATATCTTTGTCTTTTGCGATTTTGAAAGTCCGCTTTTATCAAGTCTGCCATTCGGATCGGCGTTTTCAATATCTATGTAGATAGGAAGTGTAATGTCATATCCTTTTACTGCGTTTTTACAAAAGTCCGCTTCTTGTTTTGCCTCTGTCTCTGTAATTGCCTGTGTGTAAAAATAAACTCCAACTTGCAGTCCGGCTGCCAAAGCGCCTTTGATATTTTGCTTAAAGTATGAGTCGGCAACTATTTCTCCTGTTCCCCAGCCTCGATATCCGCATCTGATTATTGCATAGGATATTCCGGCGGCCTTGACCTTTTTCCAGTCAATGGGGGTTGAATATGCTTGATACATCGAAACATCAATACCGTTAACAACACCAAGTCCTTTTAAAGCAGAGGGGACTGTCGGCTGTGTAACGCCAAACTGTGTTGATTTTGTATTAGCAATTGTCAAAGGTTGTTCCATATACTTTTTATACAGAGGATCGTTTTCCTTTGCGTATTCCTCAGAAACCTCAGCACTTTCTAAGATTTCCAGATCAATGGTATAGTCTATATTTTCGTCCGAGGTATCTATGTCGTCATCAGTGATTTCATCTGAATCGTCTATATCGGAATTATGTAACATTATAGTGTGGTCTATCGTATCTGAGACCTCTTTCATCTCAAACGAGCAGCCGACAACTGCCGACTGAAGCAAAACGGAACAAGCTAAGAAACTCAAAAGTCCGCTTTTGAATATTTTACTCATTTTGTTTACCTCCAGAATTTTTCCTTTGTTCTTTAAAATGCGTTTCTATCTATCTGCATTTGCAAGCATAAGCTTTATCCTGTTCTCCTGATTAACCTTTGTTGCACCCGGATCATAGTCGATAGCTACAATATTAGCGTCGGGGTAAGCGTTCTTTATCACCCTTGACATTCCCTTTGCAACAATGTGATTGGGCAAGCATCCAAACGGCTGAGTACAGATAATATTCCTTGTTCCCGACTCGGCCAGTGCTGCCATTTCAGCTGTTATAAGCCAACCTTCGCCCATTTTAACGCCCTGATTTATGTATTTGTCAGCATAGTGACGAAGATGTTCAAAATCGTGAGGAGGCTCAAACTCGCCGTGCTCTTTAATAGCTTTTATCTGCTGTTTTTGGAATTTATACAAAATATCATATCCGATTCCATAAAGCATTGTGGTCTTTGTTTTTAAGTCATAAAGCTCAGCATCAGTGATAGCGTTAGATGCACAGTAGAGCACAAAATCAAGCAAACCGGGAACATTCGGCTCGCAACCCTCTTTGAGCAAAAAGTCGCATAGATGATTGTTTGCAAGCGGTGAATATTTAACATAAATTTCACCAACAATGCCTACCTTTGGCTTTTTTGTCTTTGTCCTTTTTATTTCTGAAAAATCATCTAATATTTTTTTGTAAAGCTTCTTTGTGTTGAAATATCTGTTCTTTTGGAACAAAACAGAGAGCTTTCTCTGCCAATTTCTTAGAACCCTGTCGGTGCTTCCTTTGTGAATTTCGTAAGGCTTGCACTGATAATAGAGCGACATAAGCATATCGCCGTACATTACCCCATAAATAAGCTTCAGAGCTATCATAGGCGTGATTTTAAAAGCAGAATTTTTTTCAAGTCCTGAGAAGTTTAAGGATATAACGGGTACTTGAGGAAACTCTGCCGAAAGCGATTTGCGAAGCAGGTGGAGATAGTTTGACGCTCTGCATCCGCCGCCGGTTTGAGATATCAAAAGTGCAGTTTTATTAACATCATACTTTCCGCTTTTTAATGCGTCCATAAACTGCCCGATAACAAGCAGTGCCGGATAGCAGGTATCATTATGAACGTTTTTAAGCCCCTCGTCTATGACAGATCTGGTCGAGGTCTCTAAAAGCTCCATATTGTATCCGTACTCACGGAAGATTTCAATTATAAGCTTAAAGTGGATAGGAAGCATATCAGGAACAAGAATTGTATAATCCTTCTTCATATCCTCTGTGAATACATTTTGGTTGACTCTGTTTGAAGCCATATTCTCAAGCTCCCTAAGGAGCATTCCTCCCTCCTGTGATAGAAGTGCGTAATTGAATGTTATTTCTTAGATGATGAATCCTTTTCATCAAGAGAAGCAACTAAACTTCTCATTCTTATCTTTGCAGCTCCGAGATTGTTGATCTCGTCAATTTTGAGCTGTGTATAAAACTTTCCGTTTTCTTCAAGTATTGCCCTTACCTCGTCGGTTGTAATAGCGTCAATTCCACAGCCGAATGACACAAGCTGAACAAGCTGCATATCGGGCTGAGTTGACACATATTCAGCCGCACGGTAAAGTCTTGAATGATAAGTCCACTGGTTTAATACATCAAGTGGCGGAACATTTATCAGGCTCGATACACTGTCCTCTGTGATAACGGCAAGACCGAGAGACGTTATAAGCTTATGTATTCCGTGGTTGATTTCGGGATCAATATGATAAGGCCGTCCTGCAAGAACGATTATTTTCTGTCCCTTTGAGCGTGCGTTGGCAATAATTTCTCTTGCCTTTGTTTCTATGTGCCGTCTGAAATGAACCTCTTTTGTATATGCTTTATCAAGAACGTCATAAACCATAGATTTAGTTATGGAATACTTTTTAAGCGCCCTTGCAACAGCTTTTGCTGTGTGGTTCTTTTTATTTATATCAATATAAGGGGATATAAAGTTATCATCATTGAGAACGGGCATATTAGCCTTTAACAGCTCCGGATAATAAGCGACAACGGGGCAATTGTAATGGTTATCGGTGCCGCCTTCGTCGATGTTGTAGCTCATACAAGGATAGAATATAAAGTCTACGCCCTTTTCAAAAAGGCTTTCAATATGTCCGTGAGCAAGCTTTGCAGGATAGCAAACAGTATCCGATGGAATAGTCTGCTGACCTTTATAGTATGTTTCCCTTGTAGATTCTTCAGATAAAACTACCTCAAATCCGAGATTTGTAAAGAGTGTATGGAAGAAAGGAAGCATATCGTAAAAGCTAAGCGTCATAGGAATACCAACTTTAGCTATCGGGTTTTCAGGCTTGATGTTTTCATATGACCTTATCATATTGTACTTATATTCAAATATATTTTCAGGAAGATTTTCAGTCTTGATTCCTGCACCCTTTTCACATCTGTTTCCTGAAATGAATCTGTGACCGTCGTTGAATTTGATTATAGTAAGACTACAGTTTGCTCCACAGCCCCCGCACTGAGCAGAAGTTGATTTATATGAGAAGTTATCCAGCTCGCTGCTAGAGATAAGTCCTGATTTTTCAAGATTTTCAGCTTCACTCTTTTCCTTTGCATACAATGCACAGCCGAAAGCTCCCATAAGTCCGGCTATTGCAGGGCGGGTAACATTCCTATCCATTTCCATCTCAAAGGAACGCAATACAGCATCGTTTAAAAAAGTTCCTCCCTGAACGACAATGTTCTTGCCAAGCTCCTCAGGCGATTTTGCACGGATAACCTTGTATATTGCGTTTTTGATAATAGAAGAAGAAAGTCCTGCCGAAATGTCTTCAACGCTTGCTCCGTCCTTCTGAGCCTGCTTTACCGAACTGTTCATAAACACAGTACATCTTGAACCAAGCTCAACAGGTGCTTTTGCAAAAAGACCCAGGTTTGCAAAGTCTGCGATTTCATATCCCATTGCCTGTGCAAAGGTCTGAATAAACGAGCCACAGCCTGATGAACAAGCCTCGTTAAGCATAATGCTGTCGATAGCATTGTTTTTTATCTTGAAGCATTTAATATCCTGTCCGCCTATGTCGATAATAAAATCAACTTCAGGACAGAAATGTGCCGCCGCTTTGAAATGTGCAATCGTTTCAACTATACCGTAATCTATACCGATACTAGCCTTGATAAGATCCTCGCCATAGCCTGTTACAGCAGAGGCTTTTATATTTATTCTGTCTTCTGAAAGCTTGTAGATTTCCTTTATTTTATCGGTAACAATATCAAGCGGCTGACCTTTATTAGAGCAATAATGATTATAAAGAAGCTTTCCGTCAGGGGTGATAAGCACAAGCTTTGTGGTTGTTGAACCTGCGTCAATTCCCAGATAAGCATCACCTTTATATGTATGTATATTTTCATATTTGAGGTCTGACTTCTTGTGTCTTTCAACAAACTCGTGATAATCCTCTTTGGATTTGAATAACGGCTCGCCTACAACTATGTTGTCGGTTGCCTTTGCGTTGAGTATTCTCTCTAAAGCCTCGTCTATTGTCATAGGAGAAGCAATTTGCTCAGCTTGAAGCGCACTACCATATGCCATAAAGCAAGGTGCAAGCTCAGGGAAAATTGCGTGTTCGTCATCAAGGTTAAGTGTTGTTACAAAAGCTTTTCTTAAACCGCTAAGGAATGACAGAGGTCCGCCTAAAAACAGAACCTTACCTGCTATTTTTCTTCCCTGTGCAAGTCCTGAAACGGTCTGGTCAACAACCGCCTGATAAATTGAAGCAGCAATATCCTCTTTCTTTGCTCCCTGATTTAAGAGTGGTTGAATATCTGATTTTGCAAAAACTCCGCACCGTGAAGCGATAGGATAGATTTTCTCTGACTTTAATGAAAGCTTGTTAAGCTCGTCTGGTGTAACGCCGAGAAGGGTTGCCATCTGATCAATAAAAGCACCTGTTCCGCCAGCACACGAGCCGTTCATTCGCTGTTCAACCCCTCCGGTGAGGAAGATGATTTTAGCATCCTCTCCGCCAAGCTCAACAACAACATCTGCATCAGGATAGCTTTTGTTTACCGCAACAAATGCGGAATAAACCTCCTGAACAAATTCAATACCGCTTGTGTTTGCAATTCCAAGCCCTGCCGAGCCTGTTATAGCAATTTTAAATCTCTCGCCCTTGAATTTATCTCTAATTATTTTTAACTGCTCTGCAACAGTTTCTTTAACCTTAGAAAAATGTCTCTCATATTTATTATAGATTATTGTTTCTTCATCTAAAATAACCGTTTTCACAGTTGTCGATCCGACATCTATACCAAGATTATAAATTTTATTCATAAAAATCTCCGTTTCCGATTTATATTTATTTTATCTTTTGTTAGCTTGATTTAAAAACATTATACTACATTTTTTTTAATAAATAAAGACCTTTGATAAAAGATTTATTGGTAAAAGTGCCGATGATATGCTAAATGCTCAATCGTTTGATGATAAACAAGGAAAAGATTTTTAATATAGACAGATTATATTTAATAAGAAAGGACTTGCCATTTTATATTGTTTTATAAAAAATTGATATAAATGTTGACTTTAAATATTGACTTTAAATATATAATTATTGTATAATAAAAACAAGCAAATATCAAATGCTTAATTTTGATTAAATTATAAATCATAGAAAGGAAATTATTATGAAGCTAAGAAGAATAATTGCAGGAATTTCATCAGTTGCAATGATGTTAGGCTCTTTATCGCTGCAAGGCGTTGTGACAGGCTCGGCAGACGGTGCTGATGACGGCGTAATGCGCGACAATATGACTGCACAGCAGTATGCTGATGATATGGGATTGGGTATCAATCTCGGTAATACTATGGAGGGCTACTGGCTTGATCTTAACAGGACCACCTCAGGTGCGTCAACAGCACCCGGAAAAACTCCACAGAATTTTGAAACCTGTTGGGGTGCCGTTGTTACCACTCAGGAAATTATTAACGGAATGAAAAATGCAGGCTTTAAGACTGTTAGAATCCCTGTGTATTGGGGTAATATGATGGAGGAAGACGGAACCTATACTATAAATCCTCAGTACATAGGCAGAGTTAAGGAAATAGTTGATTACTGTCGCAATGCAGGGTTATATGCTGTTATAAATATGCACCACTATGATGAATTTGTAATAAGACATTTTGCAACCTTTGGTACTCTAGAGGAGTGCGCTGAAACAATCAAGCACCTCTGGACTCAAATCGCTGAATATTTTAAGGGCTATTCAGACTACCTGCTTTTTGAGGGATTTAACGAATATCTGGGCGGAGCTCCTTATGAGCTTGATGAAAACGGAAATATTGCTAAGGATTCAAGCGGAGGTGCAAAGATTGCAAAAGCTCTTCCGGCTGACGAGGCATATAAGTGGACCAATACGTTAAATCAGGCGTTTGTAGACGCAGTAAGAGCAACGGGTGGAAACAACGAAAACAGAATATTGATTGCGTCGGGATATTTTACGAACGTTGACAATACCACAAGCGATAAATTCATTATGCCTACAGATAAAACTAAGGACAGATTAATGGTATCTGTTCACTATGTGGATAGTAGTATGTACTGGCAGAATTCAATAGGTAATGATAGCTGGAGAAAATACAGTATTATTGAGCTGGAACGTCTAAAGAATGCATTTACGACAAAGGGAATACCGGTATTTGTAGGCGAGACAACAGCAGGCTATGACGGTCATTTTGCCGGTGACGCAGATGTTACCAATTCATCAGACGCAATAGATTATATGCTGAGACTGATTAAAAGCTATAATTTTATTCCTGTTTTGTGGGATACTCGCAATATTGACCAAGAAACTCAAAGAGATATTAGTTTTTATTCAAGAACTACCTATAAAATACAAATAGAATCTAACGCAAAAGTTATAGATCAGTTATCTAAAGAACTTGCAGACGGTACATTTGTACCTTTAGATATTGAAAGTTCTTACGTTCCTCCTATGCCAAAGGAAGACGCTCTTGGTTTGGTTTACAGCAATGCAGTTCCGGTGGTTTTAGCCAGCGGAACAGCAGACGCGTCTATGGCTGGAGCAACTTCGATCAGATATATATTTGACAGTGCGCCAGATACATCGCTTAATCCATGGGCAAGTATAAATTTGTCTGCAACAGTTGGCGGAAAAACATCTACAGCTTCTAAGAAAGGCGAAGATGATATGTTGGGACAAACTGTATTAGAGGCGGTATTAGATCTTACAAACCCCATAAAAGAGGGAGACAGATACAGTGTCTCTGCGCAAACATATTCTTGGGGCGATGCTTCAGATTATGTCTTCTTGATAAGACGCATAGAGTTTCTTGACGCAGACGGAGAAGTAATCAAAAAAATTGATAAGTCTAATAAGCCGTCTGATAATAACGATGATAATGACGATAATAATGATAATAACAACGATAATAACAATGATAACAATAACAACAATAATAGCAGCAACAATAACGGTAATAACAACGGAAACCAAACAGTTAAACCGGGAACAACAAAACCAGGAAATAAGGAAACAACTACTGCTCCAAAGACAACAAGCGGTGAGAAGGCTGCTAAGCAGGTAGTTAATAAGGCTAAGATAAAGAATCTTAAGGCTACTGTTAAGGGCAAGAAGGTAACAGTTAAGTGGAAGAAAGTTAGCAAGGTAACAGGATACATTGTTGAGGTATCAGTTAATAAGAAATTCAAGAATCCTATTGCAAAGAAGACCTTAAAGAAGAACTCAAATAAAGTTACGCTTAAAATCAAAAAGCTCAAGAAAGGCAAGACGTATTGGGTAAGAATAAGAACTTATAAGAGTTACAAAGCTAACGGCAAGACCGAAAAGGCAACAGGTTCTTGGAAGAAGTTTAAATTTAAAGTTAAATAAGCAACGGTAACGCTGTATTCAGTTCGCCTCTGGTAAGTATATCAGAGGCGGATTTTTTACACAAAAAAGGTGCCAATTAAAATGGACACCTAAATATATTAACCTATTAACCGCTTATGTTTATTTTTTCAAAAGAACAAGGGCAGATATAGCATCAAGCTGAACCTGACCTGATATGGTTTTGTTTAACTTCAATTCATCTTCACCATTGGAATTCAGTATAACGGTATATTCCCCTTCGGGTAGATTTGCAGTTTTGTTATCAGTGTACGGGTTAAGCAATATTGCAATAACAGATTTGCTTTTCGGGTCGTTATTTTCAAGGGTATAGCCAATTATGCTGCTGTCTCCGGTGTTGAAAAATCTCATTTGCGATTCAATACATTCTCTTTTTCTGAGCCTTAACTGCGGATACTTTTTCCTCAGTGAAATCAACGCCTTGTAATATCTGAATACGCTGATATTTTCCGCTTTCTGATTCCACTTTATAGAGTTTGTCTCATCAGGAGCATTATAGCTGTTGCCGTTAAACGGAATGTTTTTATCCGTTTCTCTGTCGTTCGGTATTTTTGGCTTTGAACGAAGAAAATCCTGTCCAAGCTCTAAAAACGGAACTCCCTGAGAGAGTAAAACGATTGCCGCCGATAGCTTATCCATTTTAATTCGCTCATCTGCGGTAAAATTCTCTGTGCTGACTGCGAGTTTATCCCAGAGGGTGTGATTGTCGTGAGCCTCGCAGTAATTAACGGTCTGAGAGGGATTATAGGCAAAGCAAGCCTCGTCATTGCCGATTAGCTGGCTGTGTGGAACACTTCCCGCAAGACCTCGTTTTATTGTATTTACAGTGTGGATATTTCCGCTTACAAAACCCTTGTCGTAAATATTAAAAACCGAACCCTTTACAGCGTCTCTTAAATTATCATTGAACAGACCTACTCTTGCAAATTGATAAGAGTTCCACTTGCAAGCGAGTTTTGCTGATGACATTGGCGTTTCACCGCCCGTCCAGCCTTCGCCATACATCAGTATTTGAGGGTTTATCTCGTTCAGCTTATCTCTTATAAGGTTGACAGTTTCAATGTCAATAAGTCCCATAAGGTCGAACCTGAAGCCATCTATTTTATATTCTCTTGCCCAGAATTCAACCGAATCGAGAATGTATTTTCTCACCATCGCACGCTCTGAAGCCAGCTCGTTCCCACAGCCTGAGCCGTTTGAGAACCAGTTGTTTTTTGTTCTGTGATAATAAAATGGAAAGGTTTTATGAAAAGAGGATTTCTCGCTTTCAAATGTATGGTTGTAGACCACATCCATTATAACCCCAATATTATTTTCATGGAGTGCTTTAATCATCTCTTTGAACTCTCTTATTCTCACCTTAGGATCATAAGGATTTGTGGAATACGAACCCTCTAAGCAGTTATAATTCTTCGGGTCATAGCCCCAGTTGTAGCTTTGATTTTCGGTAATGGGAATCCTCTCGTCAATAGTTGAAAAATCAAATACAGGAAGCAGATGAACGTGTGTGATTCCCAAAGACTTCAAATGGTCAAGGCAGGTCGCCGTACCTTTATAAGACGTTCCGCTTTCGGTGAACGCCAGAAACCTGCCTCGGTTTTTCTCGCTCACTCCGCTTGTTATGTCAATAGAGAAATCTCTGACATTTGTTTCATAAATAACAGCATCGCAGGGGATTACACACTCAGGATTTTTTACATTGTCCCAGTTTTTTGGATTTGTTGAAGAGAAATCTACAACCGCACCTCTCTCGCCATTGATACCGCATGCTTTTGCGTATATGTCAATAGTTTCATTCCGCACGCCGTTATATTCAAACGTGTAGGTATAAAAAATTCCGTCTAAGTTTTTATAAACGGTAATTGCCCATACGCCTTTTTCCTGTCTTATCATAGGGTTACTCTCTATGAGATTATCCCCCTCGCCTTCTTGGTACAAATTCAAAAAAACGGCAGAAGCCTCAGGGGCCCAGACCTTGAACTGAGTTTTATTATCAATAATCAAGGCTCCTAAATCGCTGCCGTAATAAGCGTTTTCTCTGTCAAATTTTTCATAATCCTGAATGTTCATCAATTTCTATCCTTAAAACCTTAAATTTTCTCATTATGTAATCTAATCTTTTTGCGGTTAAATATACTCATAATTTACTTTAGGAAAATCAGTAAAATTAGAATTTAAGTGCAAATGCGACAACAATCAATGATATTATAATCTGCAAAATGCTGAATCTGAACACAACCTGAGTATCACTCCATTCCTTTACCTTTCTCATTTGATCGTGGATAGGGGTCCTTATGTTTTTCATAAAGCCTTTTAGCTTTAAGTATCTAATAGCGCTGACTTTGATAAGACCGAGTCCGCCGTCAAGAATAAGCATAAATGCCGCAAAGATAAAGGTGATCGGCGAGCCTGTCTGTAAAAATGCAATCGCCAGAATAACACCCAACGCTCTTGAGCCGGCGTCGCCCATAAGAAGTCTGCTTGGGGAAGCATTGAACCAGATATATGCTAAAACGCAGATTATCATAATAAGCAGTATAGGGCTGAAGCTCTGTCCTTTTCCCAAGAAGAAAAGCATAACGTATGCAGTTATAAGAGAAATCGTTGTAAGACTTCCGCAAAGCCCGTCAACGCCGTCAGAGCAGTTTGTGACATTTATAGCCGCCCAGACGAGTATTACCCCGAGGATTATAAACAATACAGCAGGGATTTTCACGCCTCTTATTCCAAGCATAGCCAGATTGATCATGCTTCCGTTGAACGAATAGTATGTAACAGAAACGCCGACTGCTACAATAAGGTCGATAAGTCCCTTTTTATATTCTCCCCATGGGACCTTTGAACTGTCGTCTAAATATCCACTCATCATTTCTATAAAAATCAAAGTGAGATAAATAATAAGCTCAATATCAAGAGGAACAAACAATATAGACGATAATACAAATGTGATAATAAATATAACACCTGCACCTCTCGGCTTTCCCTCCGAAAGCTGGCCGTTTACAGCAAATTCTCTTCCCTGATCCTTGGGGAGTGAACCACGAAACAGCAGTATTCCGCCAAATGTCATAAAAAAGCTGACAAGAATCAATAGCCCATAATAAATATTTGAAAACTCTTCAGGTATAAGGTTGCGAAGCATATCACACCAATCCTTTATTTCATATTTCAATTCATTATACTACTTCATAGAAAAAAAAGCAAGGAGAAAAAACTCGCATTTATATACTATGTAATATTATAAATATATTTTGTAAAAAAACATTTTGATTTGTCGATGAATTGTGTTATACTTATATTGGCATTAAAAAATGTTAGGAGGTACAAAATGGAAAAGAAAAAAGGCTTTATTGGTGAATTTAAAGAGTTTATTTCAAGAGGAAATGTTCTTGACCTTGCCGTAGGTTTAATTGTTGGCTCTGCTTTTACAGCCATTGTTACATCTTTGGTTGAGGATTTGCTTACGCCGATTATAGGTATTGTACTTAAAAAAGCCGGCATTGAGAAGTTTGCAGAATGGGCGCCAGGAGGCTTTGGCATCGGAAGATTTATCAATGCTATCGTAAGTTTTTTACTCATATCATTTACAATATTCCTGATTATCAAGGCAGTTAATAAAGCACAGGAATTAGGCAAAAAGAAAGATGATGAACTTGAGGAGGAAGCTGCACCGGTTGTTACCGATATATCATTATTGACAGAAATTCGTGATTTGCTTGCAGAGCAGAAAGGCTTTCAGGAAGCAAAGACGGAAAAAGATACTGAGTAAATAGAAAATACATAAAAAGATTCTAAGCCCGAACTTTACAGTTTGGGCTTTCAGAGTGTCCCAAAATAGTGGAAACAACTAAAAATTTTCGGACAAGCCTTTTTCAAAAGACTTTTAGGTCAAGGGTAGAGTCCTGTCGCTGACGAGCCGTCAGCGAAATGCTTTACGGAGTGCGTTCCGCACAAGGGTGTAACCTAAAACTGCTTCGCAGTTTTAGCTAAAAAAATAGTCCAGTGGACTGTTTTTTAAGAGGGGCATTTCCAGCAAGAGAGGGCCGCCCCTAATAAAAGCCTTTATCGGCTATAAAGCGTGGACTTTTTATGTCTTAAATATATAAAATTACAAATAAAAATAGCAAATTTTTGATGTTCAAAAAAATAGTATAAATTTTTGTTTTATGTAAACAATATTACTACATTGACTAATAAACAATTGGAGGAAACAAAAATGAAAGCTACTGGAATAGTAAGAAGAATTGATGATCTCGGAAGAGTTGTTATTCCAAAGGAAATAAGAAGAACATTGAGAATTAGAGAGGGAAGTCCACTTGAGATTTATACCGACAATAACGGAAATGTTATTTTCAGGAAATACTCTCCTGTTCACGAGCTGAGTGAAACGGCAACTCAGGCGGCTGAGGTGATTCATAAGCTGGACGGCGGCACTGTTGTTGTTTTTGACCGTGACCATGTTGTTGCGGTTTCGGGACAGGGTAAGAAAGAGTATTCTGAAAGAAGAGTATCTCAGGCACTTGAGGACTTTTTCCAAAGCGGCAAGTCGTTTATCTATGAAGACGGCGAGAGCCCTGTTATGCCGATTGAGGGAGTGTCAAAAAACGCACTGGCTATCTCGCCTATCATTTCAGAGGGAACCGTTACAGGAGCTGTTGCACTTTTAGCGGGTGACGATAACGCAAAGGGAGACCAGAGCAAGCTTATGTTGACAAAAGCGGCAGCGATGTTCTTAGGAAAGCAGATGGAGGAATAAATAGCATCAATTCTTTACTAATACAGATGAATTTTTGAAGAGATTATTCCAAACAGCCCTATGATTATGATATTATAGGGCTTTTTTGGGAATTTTTAATAATCTTGCGTCAAGCCGCTTGACAAGTTGATATAAATTAGTTATAATTACTTAGTGAATATTTTTGCGATTTCGACCGCAATTTTACAATTTATCATACTAGGAGGACGAACAGTGCGAAAGGTAAAAAAACCCGTGATATTTATCGTTATTGTAGTTATTGCTCTGTTGGGATATTTAACATTCTTCGGCATACACTCACAATACGGCGATACAAGAATTTCACACATTAAGGGCGTAGATGAAATCAGATGGGGAATTGATATTCGAGGCGGAGTTAATGCGACATTTGAACCTGCCGAAGAATATAATGCAACCGATGAAAACATGGACGCAGCTAAATCAGTTATTGAGCAAAGACTTGTCAGCCTGAACATCACAGACAGTGAGGTTTATGTTGATTATAACAACTCCCGTGTTGTTGTAAGCTTCCCGTGGCAGGCAGGAGACACAAGCTTTGACCCTGAGGCAGCTGTAAAAGAGTTAGGTGAAACTGCTATTCTCAGCTTCAGAAAGGGCGAGGAGGATATAAACGGCGAGCTTATACTCACAGGTGATCAGGTTAAACATGCTGAGGCAACTCTTCAGCAAACAGATAATAACACAACAGAATATGTTGTAAGTCTTGAGCTTGATAAAACTGGTGAGAAAGCTTTTTCTGATGCTACAACTGAACTTGCAGGAAGCGGAAGTATCTCTATCTATATGGACGAGGATTGTATTTCGGCACCAAGAGTAAACGAGCCTATAACAGAGGGAAAATGTATTATTCAGGGTGACTTTACATACGATAGTGCAAAGGCCCTGGCGGACAAAATCAATGCAGGATCTCTTCCATTCAAGCTTGAAGCAACGAGTACCGACATTATTTCACCAACACTTGGAACAGGTGCTTTGAATGCTATGCTTATTGCAGGAGTAATTGCATTTGCACTTATCTGCTTGTATATGATTTTCATATACAAATTAGCAGGTGCGGTTGCATCAATTGCTCTTACAGGACAAGTTATCTGTACGATAGCTGCTATTTCAGGTCTGTTGCCGAATATTGAAAGCTTCACGCTCACAATTCCGGGTATTGCAGGTATTATCCTTGCTGTCGGAATGGGTGTTGACGCAAACGTAGTTACTTTTGAGAGAATCAAGGAAGAGCTTAAGAACGGAAAGACCTTAAACGGTGCAATTGAAGTAGGTTATAAGAGAGCGTGGTCTGCTGTATTTGACAGTAACATCACAGTAGTTTTTGTAGCAGTTATATTGATGGGAGCTTTCGGACCTACTGACAGCTTATTTGCAAAGATGCTGAACTTCATCTTCTTCTCGTTCGGAGCTTCAACAGCAGGAACAATTTATTCTTTAGGTTATACACTGCTTGTCGGAATTATTCTGAACTTTGTATTCGGAATATTCGCTTCAAGACTGATGCTTTCGTCACTTTCAAAGTTCAAGTGTTTCAAAAATCCTAGACTTTATGGAGGTGCTAAGCATGAGTAAGAAAAATAAAAATCTTTCAGAAGCAGCTGTTCAAGATGAAAACATTCAGGAAACAAAAGCAAAACAGCCACTTAATGTTTGCAGATACAAAAAGATATTCTATATTATTTCAATAGCACTTATTGTTATCTCAATAGTAGTTTCGCTATGCGGAAGACTTAACCTTGCTATTCAGTTTAAGGGAGGAACAGAAATCACCTATTCATATTCAGGAGATATTGATGTTTCACAGGTTGAAAAGGTGGTTAAGGATTCAATCGGAGACAGAGTTGTTGTTACAACAGGAGAGAGTATGGCTGACTCTTCAAAGACAGTTACACTTTCATTCGCTTCTAAAAAAGGACTGACAAACTCAAAACAGATTAAGCTTACAAATGCACTCCAAAGCAAATTAAAGGACAATAACCTTGAGGTTTACGGCTCAAACGACGTTTCACCTTCAAATGGTAAAGAGTTCTTTATCAAGTGTTTGGTCGCTGTAATATTCTCCGTAATTGTAATGATAATCTATATCGGATTCCGATTCAGAAAAATCGGCGGTATCTCAGCCGGATGTATGGCGGTTGTCGCACTCGTTCACGATATGCTGATGGTATTTGGTTGTTTTGTTATCTGTGGATTTGATATCGACGCTAACTTTATGGCGGTTCTTCTGACAATTCTCGGATATTCAATCAACGCTACTATCATTATCTATGACCGTATCCGTGAAAACAAGAGAATTTACGGCAGAAAAGCTAATGTTGCCGAGCTTGTTAACTTGTCGGTTACTCAGACTATCGGACGTTCTATCCATACAAACGTAACAACTATTATGGCAATGGCTATTGTATGTATAGTATGTGTTATCGCAGGTGTATCATCAATCCTGAGCTTTGCATTCCCGCTGATTATCGGAATGCTTGCCGGTGTATATTCATCAAACTGCATTGCACCTACTCTTTGGGTATGCTGGCAGGAGCATAAAGAAAAAAAGCTTATGGCACAGGCACAGGCAACAAAGAAAAAGTAAATTGTTAATAGAAAAGCCGGTGGATTAAGTCCACCGGTTTTTTGTTTTAGAAAAGCCTTGTACAAATATAATATATCAACCCGTAAACCATTGATGCTAAGGTTCCGTATAGAATAACAGGCCCTGAAATAATAAAGATTTTTGCTCCCAGACCTAAAATCATTCCCTCGGTTTTGAACTCAATAGCAGGGGCGACAACTGAGTTTGCAAAACCTGTTATTGGAACAAGCGTTCCTGCTCCGGCGTGTTTAGCAAGCTTTTGATAAAGACCAAGACCTGTGAATAGTGCCGATAAAAAGATAAGCGTTATTGAAGTAAGCATTGCTGAGTTCTCTTTATTCAGTCCGAAATATTCATAGAGGTTAAGCAGTGCTTCGCCTAAGGTGCAAATCAGACCGCCTATTACAAAGGCTTTTGGAATGGTGATCCACGACTTTGTTCCCATTGACGCTTCTTTAGATAATTCGCTATATTGTGACTGAGTAAGCTTCATAATATTTCGCTCGTTAACGAGCATACCTCCTTTTTCACTATTTTATCATATATATTTTGTCCGTAAATATAAAATGTATTCAGGGTTATTTTGACTTATTGCACAAAGAATTTTATGTAAAATTGTATAAAAAAATCAGTGAAAATCACAATAAATTATGGTATACTTAGTTTACAACGAATATGGTTATTGAAGTTCTATAAGGGGGTTTTTGCCTTGAAATCTATTATTACTATCAGCAGAGAGTTCGGAAGCGGCGGACGAGAAATCGGAAAAAAATTAGCTGAAAGGCTGAATACTCCGTTTTATGATAAAGAGCTTTTGGAGATGGCTTCAAAAGAAAGCGGAATTTGTGAAGAGCTTTTCTACAGAAATGATGAGTCCCATTCAAACAGTCTTCTTTATTCTTTGGTTATGGGAACATATCCGCTGAGTGCTGACGGAAAAGTTCACCCTGATATGCCGCTTAATCACAAGCTTTTTTTAGCACAGTTCGACACGATTAAGAAGATAGCGGAGCAGGGACCTTGTGTTATTGTGGGAAGATGTGCAGACTATGTTTTGAAGGATCACAAAAATGTCATAAACTTTTTTATCAATGCAGATCTTAATCAGAAGAAAAAAAGGATATTAGAACGTTATGACATTGAAAAGGATAAGATTCGTGACTTTATCAAAAAAACCGACAAAAACAGAGCAAACTATTATAATTACTATTCTGATATGAAGTGGGGAGAGGCAAAAAATTATGATCTTTGTATCAACTCGTCGCAGATAGGCATTGACGGTGCGGTTGACCTTATGGTAACCTATATAAATGCCAGAGAGAAGTATCTGGACAAGGCAGATAAGGAATAAAATCAAAGGACTGGTGAAATTATCATCAGTCCTTTTTGTAAGCTTTATAAATTTTTGATATATGAAACTAAGTAAAGCGTTCCGCAGATAACAGCGTTTTGATATTCTCCTGACAGAGCCCTTTTGTATTCGGATTTTGTATCCTCCGCACAAAAGGCAATGGTCTTTTTATCATCAACACACCTAGAATATTCCTCATTTAAAATATCACATAGCTCCTGCTTTGGAATTGTATCGGTTGTGAAATCATCAACGCAGATGATTTTTTTCACCCTGCCAAAAAGCTTAGTAAGAGAATCCCTGACATCTTTGATTTTAAGCGAGCCGACAATAGCTGTAATAGGCTGAGGAACCTCGCTCAGAGCTTTTGAAAGCGCCTCGATCCCTCCGTCATTATGGCTTCCGTCCAGAATTACATAATGGCTATCACCTTTTAAAGGAGAGGCTAAAACTTCAGTTCTTCCGATGACAAAGGCGTTACTGAGTCCTGTTTGAATGTTTTGCTCTGTTATCTTAAACTTGTTTTTCAAAAGAAAAGCCGTTTCAATAGCTGACATTGCATTTATTATCTGATGTTCTCCGCTCATCGAAAGAGAGTAGGGAACATCTTTATATACAAAAGAAGTATCTCCGAGGCGTGTGCTTTTTATTTCAAGCATTGAGAGGTCGGGGATAATAAGCCTTGAGCCTTTTTCTTTTGCAGTGTTTGAAACTACTTTTACTGCATCATCGGGATTGTTAATTGACAAAACAACAGGACAACCGCTTTTTATGATCCCCGCTTTTTGAACGGCTATTTCACGAATTGTTTTGCCAAGTATTGCAGTATGGTCGTGCGAGATTGAGGTTATAACCGACACAAGAGGTTTTTTTATTACATTTGTGCAGTCTAAAAGTCCGCCAAGCCCTGTTTCAAACACAACCGCTTCACAGCCCGATTTTTTGAAATAAACAAGTGCAATAGCCATAGTTATTTCAAAGCCGGAGAAATCCTTTTCATCATCTAGGTTTTCAAGCTTCGATTTGATATAAAAGCATATTTCAGCAAGTTCACTCTTTGGAATCATCTTGCCCATAAGTCGAATCCTGTCACGGAATTCCACAATATACGGCGAAGTGAAAATGCCTGTTTTTATTCCGGCATCGCACAAAATCCCGCTCAGCATTTCAGCGGTCGAACCTTTTCCGTTTGTTCCTGCTATATGTATGAAATCAAGGTCATTCTGGGGATTATCAATCAGATCAAGAAGCCTTTGTATGCGTGATAAATCCTCAACCTTTTTGCCGAAGCGTGAAAAGCTCATTATAAAATTCATAGCCTCATCGAAGCTGAAGTTTGTTTTATTCATATGATTTCTCCATTGATAAGCGTTCTGATTTATTATAGTATAGCACGACTCAGATATTTTTGCACAGGATTTTAAAAAAGAGAGAGACAATCTCCCTAAAATTAATCACCAGTTCATAATTAAGCGGTATACTAGCCTTAATAATATCAGTTTTTTGAGAGGGTGAAGTGAATGGACAAAAAGAAAGATAAAAGCCTTATTCCCGATGACGATTTTGAATATGAACTCAAGCGTTATGAGGACGAGGAAAAGGCTTATGAACGCTATCAAAAAGAGCTTGACGAATACAACGAACGGATCGAGCAAGAGCGAAAGGACTATGAAAAACAGCTCGGCAATGAAAAGATAGAGCTTGTTAAGCTTAAAAGCGGAGTAATAGATGAGAGTGAAATAATAAAAGAAGAAGCCCCCGAAGTAATCAAGTTGAGCAAAATAGAGTGGATTAAAAACTTTTGGTGGCATAATAAGATCGTTATAATTTTAGTTGTTTTCGCCATTGCTGTTGTATCTTATATAACCTATGACAGCCTTTCAAGGGTGAAGCCGGATATTAAGATAATGATGACCGTGAACAACGGTCTTGTGAACCGAATGGAAGAGGTGGCGGATTATTTTGAGAAGTTCTGTCCTGATATAAACGGAGACGGAGAGGTGAATGTTCAGATTCTTTCTGCACCGCTAACTGATAATACTGATGACTACGTTCAGATTCAGCAGTATCAAGAGGTTTACCTTGCAAATATGCAGACGGGCGAGATAATATTTATCTTAACTGATGACAAGACCGACACTGATATTTACAACGATAACGAAAGCGATAACCTGCTGTCTGATGTATCGGCTGACTTCACTGATAATGAGTTTGTGACAAACAAGGGGCTTTATTTAAAAGGCGATTATATTGAAGATATGTTTAAGTACCACACAGATTATCCTCAGGATATTTATTTAGGTTTAAGAGAGCCAATAAAAACGCTCAAGGACAGCAAGGAAGATATGCAGAAAAATTATGATATAGCATATAAAATCTTCAAGGCTGTTGCGGAGGATATAAAGGAAAATACAGATACAGCGAAAAAATAAAACGGAGGGAATTACATGAAAAACAATGATAAGAAAAGCTTGCTGATGCGTATAATAGTGCTTGCGGTTGTGGCTGTAATGATTATAGGAATTGTTGCCGCAGCGGTATATCAAGGTGCAGTAGGTTCAATGTAGGGAGAATAAAAATGGTTAATATAGGTAACGAATGGGACGAGATCCTAAAAGATGAGTTCAAGAAAGAGTATTACTTAAAGCTAAGAGAGTTTTTAAAGCGTGAGTATGCAACCAAAACTATTTATCCGAATATGTATGATATTTTCAATGCGCTTAAATACACCTCATACAGCGATGTGAAAGCGGTTATTCTGGGACAGGACCCTTATCACGGAGCGGGACAGGCTCACGGGCTTTGCTTCTCGGTCAAGGAGGGTATACCTTTTCCCCCGTCGCTTAAAAACATATTCAAAGAGCTTAATGCCGATTTGGGCTGCACTATTCCGAAAAACGGAACTCTGACCTCTTGGGCAAAGCAAGGTGTTTTGCTTATGAACACGGTTCTTACTGTTCGTGAGGGACAGGCGAACAGCCACAAGGGTATGGGCTGGGAGATCCTTACCGACGAGGTTGTGAGAAAGCTAAATCAGAGAAATAAGCCAATTGCGTTTATTCTCTGGGGCGGAAATGCCAGAGCAAAGAAGGCTCTTATCACTAACCCTGTACATAGAATTTTTGAAGCTGCACACCCGAGTCCGCTTTCTGCGTTTAACGGCTTTTTCGGGTGCAGGCATTTTTCAAGGGTGAATGAGTTTTTGCGCTCCACCGGGCAGGAGCCGATTAACTGGCAGCTGTGACTTTGTGCTGACTTTGGGAAGCAGTAAAAATGTTACAGCTTGTACAACTGCAGGTTTATAAATTTAACATTGATAATGATGAAAAGTATTACGGTAACGATGAAAAGTAATACAGCAATAAAAAATAAAAATAAGGACCTTTCACCAAAATGGCGAGAGGTCCTTATCAGTTTTGCTTCTTATTCTATATCAATGATTTCATTCCTTGCTTCGGCTTCTCTTATGAAATTGATTTTCTTCTGAACATATAGATAGTTCCATATACTTGTTATTCCGTACCAGATGAACGCAACGCCTAAGCAAGTTATTATAGCAATATCTGCCGAAAGCGGATTGATAAGAACAAAGATACCAAGTGCAAGCGTTAATATGGATTCGACCATACTGACATGCCAGAAATAAATGTTGTTGTTTTTTAAGAAAACCGACTTCTGAATAGAAGTTATACCGTCAATGATAAGGAGTATTCCCAAAACAATAGGAATAAATGTTGACAGAAAATCCGGCCTGATGAAAATTATTATTCCTATTACAGATGCGACTACGCCCCTTAACAGTGTCAGACTGAAATTCCCCTCGTAAGACTTTGAGGTAAAATAGCTTATTATATCTATTACACCGTAAAGGAGAATAGCTGCTGCTATAACGTAGCAAATAACGCTCATAGTCTTTTGCGGAAAAATAACCATTATAATACCGAGTACAAGGCTGATAACCGCCATAAGAAGCTCCATGCGTCTTATTCTTTCTAGAATTTTCATTTAAATCACCGTGCCTTTTAATTTATGTCTTTTTTATAAGTGTAACATATATCTTACTGATTTGCAATAAAATCCTAAATCACATTCACAATATCAATATTTTTCTCACTGATTGCTATTTCTATCTCGGGGAAGTGACGTTGCAGGAATGATTTGAGATTATCATAAAAGATATTCTCTGTATAAAAATGCCCGGCATCAATAAGAGAAATCCCTGCATTATTGGCATCAATAAAGTCGTGGTGCTTTATGTCTCCGGTTATCAAAAGCTCACAGCCCTTTGCCAGTACATAAGGGAAAAACTCTGCCCCTGAACCCGAACAAACACCTATTTTAGTGACAGCTTTGCCGGTATCGTTATATCTTACAACTCTGCACCCTAGAGCCTCTTTAACTGATTTTGCAATAGCCCCAACATCAGTCGGCTTGGCGAGATTGCAGATTCTTACGATATTTTCATTTTCACTGTCGCTTAAAACCTCGCCCTTAATAGGCGTAAGCCCTAGCCTTTCACATAAAATATCATTCATTCCGCCGCTTGCTATGTCGAAATTCGTGTGCATACAAATGGCGTTTATGTTGTGTTTTGAAAGAATTACAGCAGGGTTAGCTTCATTAAGCTGTTTCAGGGGCGAAAATATAACAGGGTGATGCGAAATAACAAGGTCAGCACCTATTTCTTTTGCTTCAAGAGCAGTTTGATATGTAATGTCAAGCGTGAGCATTATTTTACTTACCGTGTTTGACTTGCTCCCCACCAGAATACCGCTGTTGTCCCAAGCTTCCTGCGTGATGAACGGTGCAAGCGTATCTAGTGCCTTATAAATATCATTTACCAGTGGCATAAATTCAGTCCTTTCTTTCCTCATTCAGCTTTTTTAAAATCTTCATGCCGAGGGTTATTTTTTCATCCGCGGCTGCTATAATATCGTGAGTTTTCTTTTCAGATTTCAGCATATTTTCTCCCGCAGTGATAAGTCTGTTTGCCCGAATATTTAGGTATTCTCTGTCAAGATCATTATTAAAATCGAGCCTTCCCGAATACAGCTCAAAATCATCAAAATTCACATCAGCATTTGAGTATTCGGCATTTATCACAGAATATATAAACTGCTCGCTTCTTACGGCTTTTTCACACTTTATCCTAAATCCGTTTTCATAAAGATATTTTCTGAGATCACTTTCCTTTGTCATTGGTTGAAGGATAAGGTTTATTTTGTTTTTTCTGATCCACTCAGCCCTTGAAATTATTTTTGCAATAAGCTCTCCGCCCATACCTGCGATTATAATATCGGTTACACCATTAGGGGGAATATTATCCAATCCATTGGAGAGAATGGTCTGGATTTTATCCTCCAGCCCCTCGCTCTGGATATGCTTTTTTGCACTTTGTAAGGGACCCTCACGAAGATCACATGCGATAACATGCCTGCATTTTCCGCATAAAATTAAATGAACCGCCAGATATGCGTGGTCAGTGCCGACATCAACGGCAACGCCCTTTCCCGATACAAATTTGGCACAAAGGCTTAATCTGTTATCTAAACTAGTCATTTTGTTAAATTCATGTCCTTATAAAATTTAAGGGCGGCAGTTTTGCCACCCTATTGATTTTAGTTTCCGAAATGTGCGTTCAGCTTTTCAACAAGCTCGTCCGCATCAATGCCGTGAACAGCACAAGCCTGCTCGACAGTTTCGCCTCTTGATGAAGGACAGCCTAAGCAGTGCATACCCATCTCTAAAAAGTAAGGTGCTGTATCTCTGTCTGCATCAAGAATATCGCCGATAATCGTGTCTTTTTTAACCTTAAAAGCCATAATTTATACATCCTTTCAAATTTATATATATATTGTTACTATATATATTATAACCAAATATTAAACAAAATGCAAGCCTAAGGCTTACTTATGCCTTGTTGCAACCATGAATTTTCTCTGAAGCTCGTGAAGTCCTCTGTATATGCTTTCAAAGAAATGAACAAGTCTCTTCTTAAACGGTGAGAATGTATAATAGAATTCTCCTGCATAGGTAACAACCTCGCCGTTAAAGCCTTTTTTGAATTTATATACACCGTAGTTAGGGTGAGTTTCGTCTGTATAAAAAGGAATACCCTGAAAATCGTAAATGAAATTGCCGCTTTCCAAAGCCCACTGAATCATTGTCCATTGCATAAGGTGATTAGGCATAACATTTCTGTGCCGGTTTGAGGAAGCACCATATACATAGCAGGTCTTTCCTGCATACTGCGTAGTGATAGCGCCCGAAACAGGGGTTTCGGTTCCGTCCTCGTTTTGAAGATAACACATATACAGTCTGCAATGGTCTTTTCCGAGAGCATTAAGCATCTTGACAAAGTATTCTTTAGGTCTTATTGAAAAGCCGTCACGAGTTCCCGTTTCAGCCATCATCGGGTAGAAATCGTCTATTGCCTCGGGTCCGCACGCTCTGCATACAACGCCTTTTCTTGACGCTAAGCGTATATTGTATCTCCACTTTGAATGAAAGCTTGCCATAACTTCATCAGGCGTTTTGCCCTCAATATTTAAAAGCATATAGTTGTTTCTCGCCTGAATGGTAGAAAGCTCAGGTGCATTTTCAATATGCGAAAATCCCATTTCCTTGAGAATGTTCTTTGCCGTTTCGTCCTTTTCGCTAAAGCAGGGATCCCACATAAATTCATAGCAGTTGTGCTTTTTCGCAAGTACCTTTATACCCTCAAACAAATCCTCAAGAACAGCCTTGTTGTGATAATCACATACAGGGCCGTGCGAAGCATATAAAAATGAACAGCCGAATAGGGGTATCTTTTTTACCAAAACAAGACAGGTTCCCTGTATTTTTCCGTTCTTATCTCTTGAAATTACAGCGTCCCAACCCCAATTATCCTTGACCTTTGTCCAGTTAAGAGATTGCAAAAAAACTCCGTTTCTATCAGTGCTTGCAAACGCTTCAAATTCGTCGCACTGCTCTTTATTATTCTTATCAAGTATCTCCAAGTTTATAATTCCCACCTTTGTGTATTCTTTGGTCTGTTTTCCGCTTTTTAGTATACAATATTTTAACAAAAAAATCAACACAGACAAAAATCTGCTTACTAATCCTTATATTCCGATGTTATGCCAAGATATTCCTCAAGGCATATCCCCTGCTTTTTTATTTCCTTTGCTATATCCTTGCCGACATATCTTAAATGCCACGGTTCATAGTCATAACCGGTTATGCTTTCTTTCCCCTCAGGAAAACGAATTATAAAACCGTATTCAGCACAGTGCTTGTCCAGCCACTTCATATCCTTACTGCCTACCGTGCTGAAATCCGCATAGTTTACATCAATCGCCAAGCCCGACTGATGCTCTGAATATCCTGGTCGAGCAGAGAAGGTGTCTGCTTTCTTTTTACCGTTTTCTGCTGTATATTCTTTATACAGAACCTCCTGTTCTTCATAGCTTCTAAAGCCCGATACTATTTCAAGAGGAATGTTATCCTTTGACGCCGCATTTTTCATTTTCTTGAATGCTTTGAGCGTATCATCAGTCAGACCGTAGTTATAGCTTTTCGGCAATGAATATGTTTTGTTTACAATTAAGATACCGTCAATATAGGTTACGCCGTCAATAACCTCAGTTGAATGTATTTTTTCAGATACAGGCACAGCAGACTCAACCGATGAACTTGAGTCAGATGAACTTGTATCAGATGAATTTGATTCTGAGCCTTTGTTTTTACCGCACCCTGAAATTGAGAGCAGTAATAAAAGGGATAAAAAAACTATTGTTATTCTTTTCATTTTAATTTTCCTCATATTTGTGTTTTTTCTATTCTAGCATATTTTTGTAATAAAGTCTATGACTAAATTTGGATAATATATTGATTTGAATTACACATTGTGATACAATATGGATAATATTTAAGTAAAGCTCTAATTCGCATAAAATATTCTGCATAAGGGGTGTATATTTATAATGGGAAAATACACGATAGGTATTGATTTTGGATCATTGTCAGGAAGATCGTTGCTTTTGGATATTACAAGCGGCAAGGAAATGGCTTCATCTGTTTTTGACTATCCTCACGGTGTAATGGATAAAGCACTTCCGAGTGGTGAAAGATTAGGGAATGATTATGCACTTCAGCACCCACAGGATTATTTAGAGGTTTTGTATCATACGATCCCTGAAGTAATAAATAGGAGCGGTGTTGATCCAAAGGACATAGTTGCAATCGGAACGGATTTTACTGCCTGTACGATGATTCCCTGCAAAGCAGACGGCACGCCTCTTTGTTTTTTAGATGAATATAAGCACAACCCTCACGCTTGGGTTAAGCTCTGGAAGCACCACGCCGCACAATATGAGGCGAACAAGCTGAATGAAATTGCTGAAAAGCGTAATGAAAGCTGGCTTAAAAACTACGGCGGAAAGATTTCGAGCGAGTGGGCAATACCAAAGCTTATGCAAGTTTGTGATGAAGCGCCTGAGATTTATAACGCAATGGACAGGTGGATTGAAGCCGCTGACTGGATCGTCTGGATGATGACGGGCGTTGAAACAAGAAATTCCTGTACAGCGGGCTATAAGGCTATATGGAATAAGCGTAAGGGTTATCCGTCAAAGGAGTTTTTTAAAGCGCTCAATCCAATGCTTGAAAACTGCGTCCGGGAAAAGCTGGGAACAGAGATAACTCCGCTTGGCGAAAGGGCGGGAACTATAACCCCTGAATTTGCTGAAAAGACAGGTTTGTCGACCGATACAGTTGTATACATCGGAAATGTTGATGCCCATGTCTGCGTTCCGTCTGTTTCAATTGACGGACCTCGCAAGATGCTTGCGATCATCGGAACATCTACCTGCCATATTCTTATGGGCGAGGAGGAAAGACAGGTTCCGGGAATGTGTGGCGTTGTCGAGGATGGCGTTATGCCAGGGCTGTTTGGATATGAGGCAGGTCAATCCTGCGTGGGAGATCATTTTGCGTGGTTAGTTGACAACTGCGTTCCTGAAAGATATTATAAAGAGGCAGATGCAAAGGGTTTGAATATTCATCAGTATCTGACCTCGCTGGCTTCGAAGCTAAGAGTCGGGGAAAGCGGCCTTTTGGCTCTTGACTGGTGGAACGGAAATCGCTCGGTTCTTGTTGACGCTGATTTAACAGGATGTATGCTTGGAATGACACTAGCAACAAGGCCTGAGGAGATGTACCGCGCTTTGATAGAGGCTACTGCTTTTGGAACTCGAATGATAGTTGAGAATTTCCAAAGTAATGGCGTTCCTGTAGAGGAGTTTTATGCAAGCGGAGGGATAGCCGTTAAAAATGAAATGGCTATGCAGATTTACAGCGATGTTTTGAATATGCCCGTTAAAATTGCAGGCTCGGCTCAAGGACCTGCACTTGGAAGTGCTATCTTTGCAAGCGTTGCGGCAGGAGTTGATAACGGAGGTTATGACAGCGTTTTCGACGCCGCACGAAAGCTGGGCAAGGTAAGAGAAAAATACTATTCCCCGATAAAAGAAAATGCAGAGGTTTATGACAGGCTTTATGCCGAGTATAAAAAACTGCACGACTACTTTGGCAGGGGAGAAAATAATGTTATGAAAACGCTGAAGAAAATAAAATCCGAAAGGGAAAATTGATATGTTAGAAGAATTAAAGGAAAGAGTTTACCGTGCAAATATGATGCTTCCGGAGAATAAGCTTGTTATTTCCACCTGGGGAAATGTTTCGGAAATCGACAGAGAGAAAGGTTTGTTTGTAATAAAGCCTAGCGGAGTTGCTTACTCAGATCTTTCGCCAGATAAAATGGTTGTCTGCGATCTAAGGGGAAATGTTGTTGAGGGAAATCTTAAACCCAGCTCCGATATGCCGACGCATCTTGAGATTTATAAGAATTTCTCCAACGCAAATGCTGTTGTGCATACTCATTCAAGATGGGCAACAATTTGGGCTCAGGCAGGAAAGAGTATAAGCGCATACGGCACAACTCACGCTGATTATTTCTACGGGGCAATTCCGATCACAAGAAAAATGACGGACGAGGAAATAGCTGATGAATATGAGAGAAACACAGGGCGAGTTATTGTTGAGACCTTTGTTTCCCACAGGACAAGCCCGACAAAGATGAACGCTTGTTTAGTATACTCTCACGGCCCTTTCCTCTGGGGCGAGGACGCTATATCAACAGTTGAAAAGGCTGTAATTCTTGAGGAAATAGCCTTTATGGCATGGCATACAGAGATTCTCGCATTCAAAAAGGAAACGACTACGCTGAAAATGCAGCAGAAGCTTTTAGATAAGCACTTTTTAAGAAAGCATGGCGATAACGCATACTACGGGCAACGGTGACGTTGCATCCATTTTGCCTTTGGGTAGTTTGCAAAATGTGACGGTTTGTGCAACGGCAGGCTTGTACTTTGTTTAAAAATCACACAAGAAATTCTTATCTTTGTACGCTTGACAAATAAAAATTATATGTTATAATATAAATATAAAAAGAGAGTACTGCACACGGCAAATTAATGCCTAGGCGGTCTCTCCTAAGTGTTGTTAGAACAACCGGCTTTTGGAGATTGGCGGTTGTTCTTTTTTATGTAAAAATAAAAAAGCTTCTATTTTTTCTTATTAAATATAAGAAAAGCTAGAGTGATAATCTCGGCTATCATGCTGATGAATGAAAACAATTCATAATATGATACCATATTACCACCCCCTTTCGGGGAGAAACCGCCTGCCTTTTTATGTACAGTACTCTCGCATTTATTATAATTAAAAATAATTATTTTGTCAAATTATATCAATTGCCGCCGGAGGTTCTCCGGTCTTGACAAGATATTAAAAATTGTTTAATATGTATATAATAAATCTTGAAAGGAAATGATTGATTAAATGGACGACTCTGCGGGGCAAACAGGAGGATTATTTGCAAAGATTTTCGGAAAGAGAAAGAGCGATTCTTTAACCGAAGATGAAATTATGGAGATTTTAAACGGCGATGACGCCGATGATATTGACGAAAGCCAAAAGGAAATGATAAGCAATATCTTTGAGTTTGATGATATCGAAATCAGCGATGTTATGACTCACAGAACGGATATTTCGGCTGTTGAGCTGAACAGCGATCTGAAGGACGCCGTGTCGCTTATTATTGAAAAAGGCTTTTCCCGTATTCCTGTTTTTGTGGAGACTATTGACAATATTTGCGGAGTTATTTATGCGAAGGATTTGCTAAGGCTTATTTTTGACGAAAATCCTACACAGCATAGTATTTCCGAATTTCTGAGGGAGATAAAGTTTATACCTGAGACTAACCATTGCTATGAGCTGTTTGAAAGCTTCACTTCTCAGAAGATTCAGATAGCGGTTGCCGTTGATGAATACGGCGGAACGGCGGGGCTTGTAACAATGGAGGATTTGCTGGAAGCTATTGTCGGAAATATTCAGGACGAGTATGATAACGAGGTTGAGGAAATTAAGCAGATATCTCAGAATGTTTTTGAGATTTCAGGAACTGCCGACACCGAGGACATTGCCGATGAGCTTGGCATTACACTGAGTGATGACAACGATTGCGATACCATAGGCGGATTTGTTATAAGACTTCTGGGGCGTATTCCCGAAGAAAATGAAAACCCGTCGGTAGAGTTCGGCGGAGTAAGGTTTACTGTAATTTCAGTAGATGATAAGCGAATAAATAAGCTAAGGGCCGAAAAGATGATAGCTGAATAAAAAAGCCTTTATATAGGCGGAAAAGATAATGAGCATAAAAAAGACGCTTAAACTCAATTGAGTAAAGCGTCTTTGTTGTTGTCACAAGGATTTTCTCCTAAACCTCTGTTATCGGCATGGTTGCAACGGCATTCAGGCTTTCGTCAGCTCGTTTCCCTGCTAAGAAGTCAAAATACCCTTGGCTTGCTATCATTGCACCATTGTCGCCACAGTATTTAAGCTCTGGGCAGAAAAACTCAAACCCGTGCTTTTCACATTCATCTGCTAGTAATCTTCTCACACCTGAATTTGCAGAAACCCCTCCCGAAACAGCAATGGTTTTATAGCCTAAATCTGATGCCGCTTTGATTGTTTTGGAAACCAGAATTTCTGAGATAGTCTTTTGGAATGATGCACAAAGGTCATCTAAGTTCAGTCTTTCTCCCCTTTGTGAAGCGTTATGCACAAGATTTATCACAGCGGTTTTCAGTCCCGAAAATGAAAAGTCATACTCGCTTCCTGAAATACGAGGGTGAGGAAGCTGAAAAGCCTCGGGGTTGCCCCGCTTTGACGCTTCATCTACGCTTTTACCGCCCGGATAAGGATAGCCGATTGTTCTTGCTACCTTGTCAAAGCATTCACCTGCGGCATCATCTCTTGTTCGTCCGACAATGCGGTATTTTGTATAGTCTAAAACTTCTACGATATGGCTGTGCCCTCCGCTGACAACCAATGCCAGATAAGGCGGCTTGAGAGTGGGGTTTGATATATAATTTGCGGCTATGTGTCCTGAAATATGATGAACAGGAACAAGCGGAAGCCCGGTGTCCATAGCCAGTCCCTTTGCATATGAAACGCCTACCAGTAAAGCACCAATAAGACCGGGTGCGTATGTTACGGCTATTGCGTCAATGTTATCCAGTGTGCAATTAGCCTCTCGCAATGCGTTTTCTACAACCATATGAATGTTTTCGGCGTGGCGGCGTGAAGCTATCTCCGGAACAACTCCGCCATAAAGCTTATGCTCGTCGACCTGTGATGCGACAATATTTGAAAGAACTTTTTTGCCGTCCTCAACCACAGAAGCGGCTGTTTCATCGCAAGAGCTTTCTATTCCCAGTATTTTCATATATTAAACTCCGTTCGGAGCGTCCTCCTCTCAATGTTGTTAAATAAGATTTTTTGTCATCAATACTGCGTCCTCAGTGGGATCTCTGTAAAATCTTTTCCGTTTTCCGACGGTTACATAGCCTAGCTTTTTGTAAAGAGAAATCGCAGGGGAATTTGATTCCCTGACCTCAAGGGTAATAAATGTCGCATTTTTGTTCTTTACATTCTCTTCAAGGTATAACAAAAGCCCTTTTGCATGGCCCATTCGCCTGAACTTTTCTGAAACGGTAATGTTATTTATATAGACTTCATTATTTACTATTCTAACATTCACAAAGCCTGTAACGCTTTCTACACCGTCATCTGTATATAGAGCAACAACGGTCAGTGACATAGGATTTTCAAGCTCGTCATAAAAGGCGTTCTCGCTCCACGGGTGGGAAAAGCACTCCCTTTCAATATCAGTAACCGCCTTTATATGCTCTTTGCTCATTAGTTTGAATAAAACAGACATAAGATATCCTCTGAAGTTTATAGTTTTTGGCTTAAAACCCTTGAATACAATTCGCTTTTTGAAAAGCTGGTGAGCTTTGCAATTTGCTTGCAGGCCTCAGCCGCCCGAACACCCTTGCTTATAAGCTCGTTTACTTGTGCGATTGCGTCCTCGATTGTATCTGGGGCGTCATTTTCCTTTTGTTTTCCCTCAATAACCAGCACAAACTCGCCCTTTGGGGAGACGGTTTCATACTTCTCAATCGCACCTGATAGCGTTGTTCTTATTACTTCCTCGTGGATTTTTGTAAGCTCTCTGCATAGGGATATTTTCCTGTCACCGAAAAATTCATACATATCTCTGAGCGTATAGATAAGCTTATGAGGAGCCTCATAAAAAATCATTGTTCTTGTTTCATTAACAAGGCTTGATAAATGTTCAAGGCGCTGTTTTTTAGTTGTCGATAAAAATCCCTCGAAGGTAAATCTTGAGGCTGAAAGTCCGCTTATTGCCAGTGCAGATATCGCCGCTGATGCAAGAGGTACAACTACTGTTTCAATCCCGTTCTCGGCGCAAAGTCTGACTAAATCCTCGCCGGGATCTGATATGCAAGGCATTCCTGCATCGGTAACAATTGCACAGCTTTCGCCTGAGTTTAGCCTGTCTATGATGTTCTTTCCGCTTTGAGAAGCATTGTGTTCGTGATAGCTGATAAGCGGTTTTTTTATTTCAAAATGATTTAATAATTTAGCCGTAACTCTCGTGTCCTCGGCACAGATGAAATCTACCGATTTAAGAGTTTTAATAGCTCTCATTGTTATATCCGAAAGGTTGCCGATAGGTGTTCCGACAACATAAAGTGTACCTGACATATTGATCATCATGCCTTTTAAAAAATTCTTTGCTGACATTGTAGCATATTTTTCAAAAAAAGTCTATGATTTTTGGGATAAATGTGTTAAAATTATAATATATGTGTTTTTTTCTTTATAGCAGCAACAGGAAAGGGGAAGGGGATGACTTCCAAATGAATAGTAAGCTTGACAGTGATATAAAGTTCCTTAAGGGTGTGGGCCCTAAGAGGGCAGAGCTATATAATAAGCTCGGCGTGTCAACTGTTGCCGACTTACTTTGTCACTACCCTCGTTCTTATATGGATTTTTCAGCCCCTGTTTCTATAAATAATGCTCTGCTTGATGAAAACAACATCATAAAGGGACGGATCGTAAAGAAGCTTGCTGTCGCCCGAATACGCAAAGGAATGACCATCTACAAGGCGGTTATGACCGATGACGAAAGCGATATTACCATTGTAATTTACAACAACGAGTTTGCCTTCAATAAGCTTACCCCGGGCAGAGAGTATCTGCTCTATGGAAAGGTTACGGGCAACCTTGTCAGAAAGGAGATATCCTCTCCCATCATTTTAGACGCTGATATTACTGACAAGATTCAACCTGTTTATCCCCTTACCGAGGGACTTACCCAGCCGCTTTTGAGAACGACTGTTCAGAATGCTTTGAAGTATCTCGACGGAGAAATATACGAAACTATTCCAAAAGAGATAGCGGCAAGGAGAGGTCTTTGCTCGTTGAATTTTGCTCTTGAGAATATACATTTTCCTAAAGATTTTCTAAGTCTAACGATTGCGAAAAACAGACTTGTGTTTGATGAATTTCTGACTCTTGGTCTTGGGATGTTAAAGCTCAGAGGAAGAAGTCGAGGCAAGACGGGCTGTAAGATGAAAGACGTTTCAATTGACGAGTTTTATGACGGTCTGCCTTTTAAGCTTACCAATGCACAGTTAAATGCAATAAACGACTGCATTAGCGATATGAAAAAGGGTTATCCGATGAACAGGCTTGTTCAGGGAGATGTAGGTTCGGGAAAGACTGCCGTTGCGGCGGCTTGTGCATTTTTCGCCTGCAAAAACGGCTGTCAGACGGCTCTTATGGCGCCTACTGAGATACTAGCAAATCAGCATTACAAAACCCTGTCCGACTTTTTAGCACCGTTTGGTGTTAAGATGTGCCTGCTTACAGGTTCGCTTACCGCTAAAAACAAGCGTGAGATAAAGGAGAGCATAAAATCGGGCGAGGTTTCGGTAATTGTCGGCACTCACGCTCTTGTTGAAAATTCTACCGAGTTTGACAGTCTTGGACTTGTCATCACAGACGAGCAGCACCGGTTCGGAGTTGAACAGCGTGCTGATCTTTCAGGCAAGGGTAACAACCCACACTGTATGGTTATGTCGGCAACGCCTATACCACGAACGCTTGCGCTTATGATTTACGGGGACTTGGACATATCAATAATCAACGAGTTCCCGAAAGGCAGAAAGCCTATTGAGACTTTCGCCATAACAGGAAAGGGCAGAGAAAGGGCGTTCGGCTTTGTAACACAAAGACTTCAAGAGGGCAGGCAGGTATATATAGTTTGCCCTATGATTGAGGAAAACGATATGGAGCTTAAGTCTGTTAAGGAGTATGCAGACAAGATTGCAAAATCATATTTTAAGGGATATAATGTTGGTCTTTTGCATGGCAAGCTAAAGCCAAAACAAAAGGACGCCATTATGGCGGAGTTCAAGGACGGCAATATAGATATTCTGGTTTCGACAACGGTAATAGAAGTCGGCGTTGATGTTCCGAATGCGGCGGTTATGATAATAGAAAATTCAGAACGGTTCGGACTTTCACAGCTTCATCAGCTAAGAGGGCGTGTAGGCAGAGGAAGTGAGAAATCCTACTGTATTCTGATAACCGACAACCCAACAGAGGAATGTGTAAAAAGGCTTAAAATAATGTCTAAGATATCTGATGGCTTTAAGATTTCCGAGGAAGATTTAAAGCTTCGAGGGCCTGGTGACTTTTTCGGAAGCCGTCAGCATGGGCTTCCTGCTTTGAAAATCGCCGATATGGCGGAGGATACGGAAATTCTCAAGCAGGCTCAGGAGGAGGCAAGGGCTATCATAAAAGACGACCCAACGCTTTCAAAGCCCGAAAATAAACGATTAGCTGAGCTGGTGGATAAGCTGTTCAGCAGAACAATTGACAATTGACCGACGAGCAGCCGGAGGCTTTGCTATTCGAGACAAGAAATTAGAAGCAGGATACAAGATATTACTATCAGAACTTTGTTGGAAAGATAAGTTCTTGCCTCTGGTATCTAGTTTCTTGCTTCTTGATGACTTTGATAATTATACAAATATTAAATGCGAAGTGCCAGCGGCGGCTCGCCGCTCTTGCATCTAGCATTTAAAAGGAGGATAACTATGGAACAAACATTACAAGCAAAACTAGAAAGCGTAGCAGAGAATTTAAGAAAGAATAGTATGGAGGCTTACATCGCTGAGGATAAGGCGGAGGCAAAGGAAATAGTCGAGTCGCTGCTTCGAGACGGAATGAGCGTTGCGACAGGCGGTTCGGTGACACTCAGCGAATGTGGAATAACCGAGCTTTTAACAAGCGGAAGATACAATTTTGTCGACCGTTCAAAGGGAAAGACGTCTGATGATGTTCGCAGACTGTACGGCGAGCAGTATAGCACAGATACATATCTTTGCTCGAGCAATGCAGTAACCGAGGACGGGGTTTTGTATAATGTTGACGGAAATTCAAACAGAGTTTCTATGATAGCATTCGGCCCGTCAAGCGTTATAATGGTTGTTGGGTATAACAAGATAGTTAAGGATTTAAGTGAGGCAATTCTGAGGGTTAAAACTATTGCTGCACCTAAAAATACAGTAAGACTGGGGATAGATACATATTGCAGTAAGTGCGGTGAATGTGTGTCGATCTCTCAGGGAAAGGGCAGTGAAATGTCTGCCGGCTGTGAAAGCGATTCAAGGATTTGCTGCAGCTATCTTATTTCAGGAAAACAGCGCCACAAAGGAAGAATCAAGGTTGTTTTAGTTGGCGAGGAGCTTGGCTATTAAATAATTTTTGGGAGAATAACTGTTGATAGAAGAATTATTGATAGGTAATGTTAAAATAAAAAAGACTGCTGCACTAGCACCGATGGCATCGGTTGCCGACAGAGCGTACAGGCTTATGTGTAAGGAATACGGAGCGTCTTACCTGGTAAGCGAAATGATCTCTTCAAAGGGGCTGTGTTTTTCAGATAAGAAAACAAATGCTCTTTGTGAAATTGATAACACAGAGCGGCCGTTTGCACTTCAGCTTTTCGGTGAAGACCCCCATTACATGGCTAGGGCTGCTGAAATTCTGAACTCTTTCGAGCCGGATATAATTGATATAAATATGGGCTGTCCTGTTCCTAAAATTGCAGGTAACGGAAGCGGTTCGGCTTTGATGAAGTCGCCGAAAACCGCCGAGATGATTGCAGGTGCAGTTGTTCGTGCGGCGAATTGTCCTGTTACTGTGAAAATCCGTTCAGGCTGGGATAGCGAGAGCATAAATGCCCCTGAGTTGGCAAAACGTCTTGAGGGGGTTGGAGTGTGTGCCATGGCTGTACACGCAAGGACGAAGATGCAGATGTATTCGGGCAAGGCGGACTGGGAGATCATAAGACAGGTAAAAGAAGCGGTATCTATTCCCATTATAGGAAATGGCGATATAAGGTGCGGTGCTGATGCTAAGAAAATGTATGAGCAGACAGGCTGTGACCTTGTTATGGTTGGAAGGGGTTCATACGGAAGACCATGGGTTTTTAAAGAGATAGAGCATTATCTTGAAACCGGTGAGAGCCTTCCCACACCTACATTGGAAGAACGCATTGAGGTTATGAAGCGTCACGTTTCAATGATAGTTGATTATAAGGGGGAACGTCAGGGAATGAAAGAAGCCAGAAAGAATGTTGCTTGGTATATAAAAGGAATAAAGAATGCGGCAAGCTTCCGCAACGCCTGCGGAGGGCTTTCGACCTATGATGAGTTTTTAAGCTTTTGCGACATGATTTTGGAAACCTCACAGGACGAACAGGAACCAAATGAATAGTATGGAGATAGAAATGCAGTATAACGACTTATACTATGAAAAATTGTCTGATAAAATATTTGTCTGTATATCCTCGGAGCACCGCTTTGGAACAGACGCATTTTTGCTGAGCCATTTTGCTAAATCAAGACATAAGGATATTGCTGCTGACTTTTGTTCAGGAAATGGAATAGTCTCACTTCTGTTGGAGAGAGATTATTCCCCGAAAAAGATTTATGCTTTGGAGATTCAAAAAAAAGCTTATGACCAGCTTTGCTTATCAATTGACAAGTCGGAATTAAAGGATAAAATTATACCCTTGCATGGCGATTTAAAGGATTACAAGGCTGATGAAGAGTTGGATTTGATTGTATGTAATCCCCCTTATAAGGCGGACGGAGCAGGGATAAAAAATGATGACAAGTCAAGCTCTATAGCCCGCCACGAAACCCTTTGTACCATAGATGATGTTTGTGCTTCGGCTTCACGGAATCTGAAGTTCGGCGGAAGACTTTGCGTTTGTAACCGTCCCGAACGGCTTTGTGATATAATGGTTGCTATGAGAAAGAATAATTTAGAGCCAAAACGTGCAAGGTTTGTTTCAAAAAGTAAAAACACTGCCCCTTGGCTTGTGTTGGTTGAGGGAAAAAAAGGTTCAAAGCCTTTTATGAAGATAGAACCGCAGTTTTATATACAGTCTGATGACGGAACACGGTTTTCAGACGAGCTTAAAGAGTTATACAGATTATATGAAAACAGTGGAAACTAGAGTGAGGAATATTTTTCTCACAAGAAAGGTATGGAATTGAAATGAAAATACTAGCCATCGACGGAAACAGCATAATGAACAGAGCGTTTTACGGAATAAAAGCGCTCTCAAACAGCAAGGGCCTTTTCACAAATGCCATAACAGGCTTTATGAACACCTATTTAAAAGAGCTTGAAGCTGTAAGACCGGATTGCGTTGCCGTTGCGTTCGACCTTAAAGCTCCGACATTTCGTCATAAGGCTTCAGCAACTTATAAGGCAAACAGAAAGGAAATGCCTGAGGAGCTTGCTATGCAGATGCCTGAAATAAAGAAAATTCTAGCATTACTCGGAGTGAAAATTTTTGAGAAGGAGGGCTATGAGGCGGATGATATCTTAGGTACTATCTCAAATATATTTTCAATCAGCGGAAACGAGTGTGTTATCTTTACGGGCGACAGGGACAGCTTGCAGCTTGTTCGTCACAATGTAACGGTAAGGCTTGCAGGCACTAAAGAAACAAAGGTTTACACCCCTGAGAGAATTATGGAGGAATATGGAGTTGAGCCTCGTCAGATGATCGAAGTAAAGGCGTTAATGGGTGATGCCAGCGATAATATATCAGGAGTTAAAGGAATAGGCGAAAAAACGGCATTGAGCCTTATCCAGCAATATGGAAATATAAAAAGACTTTATGAGGAGTTTCGTGAATCTGACCTGCCAAACGGAATTAAAGCAAAGCTTGAAGTGGGAGAGAGTCTTGCACAAGAAAGCAGGTTTTTAGGCACTATTGCTTTGAATGTGCCAATGGATAATGATGTGAATTCCTATCTGCCGAATGAAATTAACAAAACAGCCTTGGCTGAAATCCTTTCAGAGCTTGAGATGTTCAAGCTTTTGAAAAAGCTTGATTTAAAAGGCACTTCAACAGGAGGTCAGTCGTCAGTTTACGATATGCCAAAGGCGGATTTGCCTGATATTGAGGTATGTGAATTGAGTGATGAGATAGCAGACGGTCTTATAAAAGAAAACAGCGAGCTGTGTTTTATTTTTAAGAATAAGAGTGATAATGTCTATCTTGAAATATTAGCAGGTAATAATGCGTATTTTACGACCGATAAAGAGCTTATTAAGGAACTTTTTGAGAGTGATAATGAAAAGCTTTGCTTTGAAGGAAAAGAGGCATATAAGCTCGCCTTTTTAAACGGATATGAGCTAAAGAATATAAAGTTTATATGCGACCTTGCAGGCTATTTATTAAACTCTCAGGCGAGCGAATATTCAGTTGAAAATTTATGTTCGACATATAGGGTGACTTACCGCCGTGATATGGAAGATTATGCTGATATTTGTTCACTTAAAAGCCTATGCACAAGGCTTAAAGCCGAGATAGAGCTGAAGAAAATGGAATCGCTCTTATATGATGTTGAACAGCCTCTTTGCGAAGTGTTGGCTTCTATGGAATGTGAGGGTGTCAAGGTTGATAAAAACGGCGTTGAGGAGTTCGGAATAAGTCTTAAAGCTAAGATAAACGAGCTTGAGAGAAGCATTTATGAGCTTGCAGGAAAAGAGTTTAATATTTCTTCTCCAAAGCAGTTGGGAATAGTCCTTTTTGAGGATCTTTCGCTTCCTTACAAGAAGAAATTAAAAAGCGGTTATTCGACAAATGCAGAGGTGCTTCAGTCGCTTGTGAACATTCACCCGATCGCATCACAGATTTTGGAATACAGAACGCTGACAAAGCTTAGCTCAACATATGTGGACGGACTTTTGAAGCTTATTGGTGATGACGGAAGGGTCCACTCGATATTCAAGCAGACAGAAACCAGAACGGGAAGAATTTCCTCAATTGAGCCTAATATGCAGAATATCCCCGTCAGAAAAGAGATTGGAAGAAATATGAGAAAGTTCTTTGTTGCGGACGAGGGAAAGGTGTTTCTTGATGCTGATTATAGCCAGATTGAGCTTAGGGTTCTGGCATCTGTAAGCGGAGACGAAAATATGCAGAATGCTTTTATTAGCGGTGAGGATATCCATACCTCCACAGCGGCAAAGGTTTTTGATATGCCTGAGGAATATATCACATCTGAAATGAGACGAGTGGCAAAGGCAGTAAACTTTGGAATAATTTACGGAATAGGTGCTTTTTCTCTTTCACAGGATATAGGGGTATCGGTTGCCGAGGCTAAGAAATATATAAATGATTATTTTAGTCATTATCCCAAGGTCAAGGAGTTTATGGACAAAACTATCAAGCTTGGTATGAGAAAGGGCTATGTTGAAACTGTTTTCGGCAGAAGAAGGTATATTCCTGAGCTTTCTGCCTCAACCAGAATGCTTCAGGCCTTTGGAGAAAGAGCCGCTATGAATGCCCCGATTCAAGGTGCGGCGGCAGATATTATAAAAATTGCTATGGTAAAGGTTTATCAGAGGCTAAAGGCGGAGAAGATAAATGCTAAGCTGATTTTGCAGGTTCACGACGAGCTTATTATCGAGGCATCAAATGAGGACAAGGATAAGGCAAAAGCCATTCTCGGCGAGGAGATGAAAAACGCTGTTAATCTGAAAGTGCCGATGATTGCCGATGTCAACGAGGGCAAAAGCTGGTATGATGCAAAGGGATAAATAAAAAGAGGATATTGGTGATTTAAATGGCTCTTGACGGAGTGTTTTTAAATTTAATAAAGAAAGAGCTGGAAAGCGTTCTGATTGACGGACGGGTGGACAAGATCCATCAGCCGTCAAAGGAGGAAATACTCTTCACTATCCGCACCCGAGAGGGAGGATATAAGCTGATTTTCAACACAAGTGCAGGAACAGCCAGAGTTCATATAACAAACACGCAAATCGAAAACCCAAAAACTCCGCCGATGTTCTGTATGCTTTTGAGAAAGCATTTGTCGGGAGGAAAGCTTATTTCGATCAGGCAGGACGGCTTTGAGAGAATACTGTATTTTGACTTTGATTCTGCAAATGAAATGGGAGATATCTGCCGTTTCACTCTTGCGGTTGAAATTATGGGCAGACGCTCAAATCTTATTCTGATAAACTGCGAGGGAAAGATCGTTGACAGCATAAAGCGTGTGGGGAATGATATGTCGAGCGTGAGAATGGTTCTTCCGGGGATAACCTATCAGGTTCCGCCGAGAGATAAAAGGTTGTCAATGTTTGATTTCACTGATGATGAATTTAAAGATAGCCTGAATGAGAACTCAAAGCAGATGTTTTCAAAGGCTCTGACAAAGATTTTCGAAGGCATTTCCCCAGTTTTTGCCCGTGAGATTGAGTTTTTTGCACTTCGTGGCGAGGAGAAAGTTTGCTCGGAATTGACAGATGATGAAATTGACAGAGCGTTGTTCTTTATAAATAAAACAGCAAGTGAAGTCGCATCAGGCAAAAACAGGTTTACGGCATTAAAAACCAAGGACGGTCAGCTAAAGGATTTTTGCTTTTGCAATATCAATCAGTACGGCGGCTTGATGATTACTAAGGATTTTGAATCCGCCTGTGAGCTTCTAGACTTTTTCTATTCGGCGAGGGATAGGATCGCAAGAACAAAGCAAAGGGCAAATGATCTTTTTAAGTTTCTGGTGAATACGTCGGACAGAATATCAAGGCGTATTGCAAATCAGCGTGAAGAATTGAAAGAATGTGCAGAGCGTGACACGTTAAAGCTTTACGGCGATTTGATTATGTCTAATATCTATCGGCTTGAAAAAGGTATGGGCGAGACGGAGGTCGAGGACTATACCAAAGATGATATGCCTCTTATTAAGATTAGACTTGACAAACGGCTTACCCCTTCGCAGAATGCGCAAAAGTATTACGCTGAATATCGAAAGGCAGACACTGCTGAGAAAATGCTGACTTCTCTTATCAAAGACGGCGAGGAGGAGCTGAGATATATAGACAGCGTATTCGATGCTCTTACCCGTGCGGATAGCGAGAGCGATGTTGCAGAGCTTCGTTCAGAGCTTGCAGAGCAGGGGTATATCAAAAATTCACGCATAAAGGGCAAGCCCTCAAAGGCACTTCCGCCGATAAAGTTTATTTCATCAGACGGCTATGAGATTTTAGTCGGAAGAAACAACAAGCAAAACGACAGACTGACCTTAAAGGACAGCGATAAAACGGATATCTGGCTTCACACTCAGAAAATCACAGGCTCGCATACTGTTATAAGGTGTAAGGGTGAAACTCCCCCCGACAGAACAATCGAGGAGGCTTGTGTGATTGCTGCATTTCATTCTAGTGCAAAGAATTCTTCAAATGTTCCAGTGGATCACACCGAAATAAGGTATGTTAAAAAACCGAATGGCGCTAAGCCCGGAATGGTTATTTTCACAAACTATCGTACGGTTTTCGTAACGCCTGATGAAGAACTTGTTGAAAAGCTTAGGGCAAAGTAATTATCACGAGAGGAGAGCTGAAACATTGAAGCTTGGCTATGATTTTTTTAACAGAGATGTTTTAAAGGTAGCACCGGATCTTGTCGGTAAAACTCTTGTTCACAGAATCAACGGCGAGGAAAGACGCCTGATGATTACTGAAACTGAAGCATACAAGGGAACGGACGATACTGCCTGCCATGCACACAGGGGCAATACTGAGAGAACGAGAGTTCTTTGGGAAAAGGCAGGAACGATTTATGTTTATATATGCTATGGGGTACATTTTCTGATGAATATTGTAACAGGCGATGAGGGTGATCCTCAGGCGGTGCTAATTCGTGCCTGTGAGGGGAAATATAACGGTCCTGGGAAGCTTACAAAGCATTTGGGAATTGATATGAGTGCGAACGGTCAGCCGATTTATGACAATGATACGATATGGATAGAGGACACCGGCGTTAAGGCATTGATAAGGCGTGATAAGCGTGTCGGGATCGGATATGCAAGACAAAGAGATATAGACCGTCCGTGGCGGTATATTATGAAAATAAAGCCTGAAAAGAAAAACGGAAAATCAGGGCGGAAAGCTAGTAAATAATCAGGAGAATAATATGGGATTATATAACTTTTTGACTCTACAGCTTGGAAAGCTGATAGTGAAGGTATTAAAGCTTCTTCATAAGGGCGCAGGAAATCTTCCTGGGCTTATACTTCTTGGAATAAACAAAAACATACTGGGATATTTCAAGGTGGACTGCCCGATAATCGCAGTTACAGGCACAAACGGAAAGACCTCTGTCACTAACTTTGTAAACCACATTTTTGAGCAAAGCGGAAAGAATGTTATTACAAACAAGCTGGGAAATAACTTAGATACGGGAATAGTATCATTATTTTTAAAGCTGTGTTCGCCGACGGGCAAAATCCACGCTGATTATCTCGTGCTTGAAATTGACGAATCTCACGTTCCCGTGATTTTCAAGAAGCTGAAGCTTGAGACTCTTGTTGTCTTAAACTTTTTCAGGGATCAGCTTGATAGAAACGGCGAGGTTGAAACGCTTATTCTAAAGGTAAAAAGCTTTCTGGAAACTTTTGAAGGCAATGTTATTTTAAACGGCGACGATCCGAATGTTTCACGCTTGGGACAAGCTAACCCCGATAATAAAAATATTAAGTATTTCAGCGTTGAAAAATATAAGTATGCAACGGATAAAATCCACGAGGTCGGCGAGGGAAAGTTCTGTCCTATGTGCGGAAACCCGCTTGAATATGAGTATTATCAGTATTCGCACATAGGGCGTTTCAAATGTTCCCGGTGCGACTTTGGAAACAATGATGTTTTCCTCAGAGTTGAGAATGTTGACCTTGAAAACCGCCGCTTCACAGTTGAGGGAAGAGAGTATAACATAAACAATCGGAGCATTTATTATGTTTATAATATGGCAGCTGTTTGTGCGGTTGCAAAGCTTTATAACATTGATGACGAGATATTGAGAGACACTCTTGACACCTATGAAGTCAACAACGGCAGAATGGAAAGGTTCAGCATCGGAAATAGTAATGCGGTTATCAACCTTGCTAAAAACCCGGTGGGTGCTAATATGACTATCCGAGTGATGAACGAAACAAACTGCGAAAAAGAGCTTATGTTTGTTCTTAACGACAATCTTGCCGACGGCTATGATGTTTCGTGGATATGGGATATCAACTTTGAGATTTTTAAAGATGTACAAAGAGTTATCACAAGCGGAAGACGAGCTTATGATATTGCTATAAGAATAAAAGTAAGCGGATATGACCCTTCAATGATTGAGGTGTATCCCGATCTTGACGAGGCGGTTGAACATTTATTTTCCACAGAGGGAGAAAAATTTATAATTGCAAACTATACGTCAGTTCAGCCTACAAGAACCGCTGTAATCAATTATATAAACAATAATAAGGAACAGTAACTATGAAAACAATAAGAATTTTACATATGTATTCTGATATGCTTGATCTTTACGGAGACAACGGAAACATTGAGGTTTTGCGTTATCGTGCAAGGGCAAGGGGTGTTGAAACGGTTGTTGAGCATCACAGTGTTGGCACAAAGGATACTGACTTTTCAAGCTATGATTTAATTTATCTCGGCGGAGGGGCAGATTACGAGCAACAGTTACTGGCGGAGGATTTGCAAAGCTGTAGAAATGAGATAATGAAGGCTTATGAAAACGGTACATTCTTTCTGCTGATATGCGGAGGCTATCAGCTTATGGGCGAGTATTACAAGGATTCCAATAATGAGGTTATAAAGGGCTTAGGGCTTTTCCCATATCATACTGTGGCGTCTCTTAATAAGGGTAAGAGATGTATTGGAAATATAATTATCGAAGCGGAGCTTGATGGGATGATATCAAAAATCATAGGCTTTGAAAACCACGGCGGACAGACATCGGCTACGGATAAGGCGTTTGGCAAGGTTCTTTTTGGAAACGGAAACCGCTTTGAGAGTGAGGACGAGGGTTATTTTGATAAGAATGTTATAGCAACCTATCTTCATGGTCCGCTTCTTTCAAAGAACCCTAAGCTTGCCGATTATATAATAAAATATTGTTCCGAGCGAGACGGGGGTCACATTGAGATGACACCGATGGACGATGCACTTGAAGAAAAGGCAAGAGAGGTTTTGTTCAGGAGACTGCTTACCAGACGCTAGAGGCAGTAAGACCGGCGAGCTGTTGGTGGCTCTACCGCCTTTGGACAGTTTGTAATTTATTATAATTTTTACAACGGCGGGCTTTTCAATGGATTGTGAATAATCAACAATTTGTTGTTGGATTTTGATAAACTTTTTAAAATTCTTGAAATTTTCTGAATGTATGCTATACTATAAATATAAGAATGAGTACCATATACAGACAATTTAATTGCCAAATCGGTTTACTCACTTGGTTAAGTTTATGAACAACCGAACTTGTATGAGAGCGGTTGTCAAAAAAATTTAGGAGGATTAAAATGAAAACATGTCCAAAGTGTCAAACACAGTTAGAAGATGATGTTATGTTCTGCACAGCATGCGGAACACAGTTCGGTGCACCAAATCCAGCACCAAACAATCCAAATTACAATGCTTATCCACCTCAGTACGGTGCTCCTATGTATGATCCATATGATCATACATCAGAATTTGATCCGAAGGATATATCTGACAACAAAGTAATAGCTATGTTAGTATATCTTATGGGCTGGATTGGTATCATAATTGCACTGATAGGAAGCGGTTCATCTCCATATGTAGCTTTCCATGTTCGCCAAGCATTAAAATTCCAAGTAGTAAATGCACTTATGCTGATATGTACATTACTATTATTCTGGACATTTATTGTTCCTATCGCATACGGAATTATTACTATCGTGCTTTTTGTTATCAGAATCATCTGTTTCTTTCAGATTTGTTCGGGAAAAGCAAAAGAGCCTGCAATTATCCGCAATCTAAATTTCTTAAAATAAGGAGATAAGAGAATGTTTTGTTCAAAATGCGGCTGTCAAAATGCCGATGGATCGGCTTTTTGTCGAAACTGTGGCAATCAACTAACAGCTAATCAAACTGCGAATTCTTCGTATCAACAACCGGAAACAGCGTATTTCTCAAATCCACAGGGAACACCTTATGCAGGATTTATGAACTCTCTTGCATCTGTTGTAAAAAAGGTTTGTGCTTCTCCTATTGCTCTTGTTGCAATTATTGCATATACTGCATCAATTCTGCTTAATTTGTTTGTTACTATAAGGGGTTCAGGTGGAATTTTCGCATACATATACAGACTTGCTGATATGCTCGGTATGCAAGATATGATGTGGGAGTCCTATGAAGTAATCAGAGGGTGTTCGAACACCTCGGCGGTTATTGGAATGATTACAACTATTCTTATAGCGGTTGGTTTATGGATAGCATATGCTTCCGCCGTTAACCGTGATGCTCCAATGAAAACAGGTGGATTGACACTGATCAAGGTGATTTTGAGTATCAATCTTGTATTTATTTGCATTGTACTTGCCATAATAGAATTTTCAGCATTGATAGCAATAGCCGGAGTATCTAACAGTAACTATTACGATGATTCTTATGTAGTTGCAACACTAGTTGGTATAATGATAGGATTTGCAATAGTTTTTACTTTGATAATACTTTTCTATGCAAAGGCTATCAAAACCATAAACGCAATGAAGTTTACAATCAGAACTGGCAATCAATTGGGTAGACCTTCTGTATATGTTGCAGTGATGTCGTTCATATTTGGTATAAGTTCACTCATTTCGATATATTCAAGCTACGGAATTTTCCCTGCACTTGTAAACTTATGTTCTGCCACAGCGTATATTGCATTTGGCGTGTTTATCTTTTACTATCGCAGTAAAATGCCGATACCGGTACAAGGAGTCTATTATCAAGGTGTTCCGGTGGCTGGATATCAGATGCCGCCACAGCCAACGAATTACACTGTGCCGAATTACCCCCAGAATAATGGTGTGAATAATCAGCCGACAACAGTGTTGCCGGAAAACAACACACCACAGCTTATCACTTGTCCAAATTGTAATGGGCAGTACAATGCACAGGAAAGCAGTTGTCCATATTGCGGATATGAAGAAAGAACATAAAATACTTTGTCAACGATAAAGCATAAAAATAGCTGTCGTCTGCCACGAATATAAATGGTAGCGTCGGCTATTTTTATTATCTCATACCCCCGATTGTACTGATGAACTTTAAATCGCAATAAGCTCATCTACCGCATAGAGCGTCAAGAGATAGCCCCTGCCTTGACACTGATTTGCAAATATAGTATAATTTTTTAATAGAAATATAGAAATTATGCGTTAAAAATCAGGTGGACAAGGTGTTACAGATATTTTGGGGTTTAATTTTTTTATTGTTTGATATAAATGCGTCAATATACAGCATAGATATTCTGCCTGATTTTATCGGTTGGATTTTGATATTCTGCGGGTTTGTAAGGCTCTCACGCAAATCCGATGCGTTTATTGGTGTTAAGATTATCGGGATAATTATGGCTTTGGCAAGTGCTGTTCAGCTTGTATTATCTTTTTTGGAAATCAGAAATTCATCTGTCTATAATACTGTTTTCTGGGGACTGAAACTTGTCGCTCTGACAATAACGATACTTAGCTTTCTCACAATCAGGGATAGGATAGGCGATTTTCAGAGAATTAAAATACTAAGAGCCGTATGGCTTGCAATTCTGATAATTGAGATTTTAACATTTGTATGTAATCATTTCATAGAAGATTTAAGCGTGGTTCGTGATCCGGTTATGCAGATTTTAGTTGTGGGAGTAATTTTCTTTAAGATATGGCTGTTATTCTGTGTTTATAAAATCAAAAAAGCTTTAAGGGACAATTAAGAATAATCAGGCGGTTCAGGATATAAAAGACTATAAGGATTAGGAGGCGAAAAAATGCTGTCAATTATAATACCCAGCTATAACGAGGAACAGAATATTGAAAATACAGCTAATGTTGTGTCCGGTATTATGGAGGAGAATAATATCGACTATGAGCTGCTGTTTGTAAACGACGGCTCAAAGGACAGAACATGGGAGCTTATATCCCGTTTGATTGAAGAGCGAGATAATATAGTCGGTGTTAATTTTTCGAGGAACTTCGGAAAGGAAAGTGCTATTTTTGCCGGCTTAAAAGAAGCTAAGGGCGACGCCTGCGTTTTGATGGACTGTGATTTACAACATCCGCCTCAGGTTATTGTTGAGATGTATAACATATGGAAAAATAATGACGACGTAGATGTTGTCGAGGGAAGAAAGTCAGACAGGGGAAAGGAAAACCCTGTTTATAAGTGCTTTTCTCTGTTGTTTTATAAACTTATAAAGAATGCGTCGGGGCTTGATATGAAAGCGTCTTCTGATTTCAAGCTGCTCGATCGAAAGGTTGTAGACAGCCTGAATGATATGCCTGAGCGTTTGACATTTTTCAGGGCAATGTCAAGCTGGGTTGGATTCAATAAGGAGATAGTTTATTTTGATGTCGCAGAGCGTTTTGAGGGCGAATCAAAATGGTCGTTAAAATCGCTAGTAAAATATGCTGTTAATTCAATTGCGTCATTTACATCTGCACCTTTGCATCTTGTGACGGTTATCGGATTTATAATGCTTATATGTTCAATAGCTCTGGGAATTCAAACCCTCTGGAAATTTGCTCACGGAAGCAGTGAGGGATTCACAACTGTTATTTTGCTGATACTTCTTACATCGAGTCTGATAATGATAAGTATTGGTATAATCGGGTTTTATATATCCAAAATATATGAAGAAATTAAATGCAGACCGAGATATATAATCTCAAGCCGCAAGAAAAGCAATAATCTTAAGTAGTGTTTATATTCGCCGACGAGCTGTCGGCGAAATCATTTTAAGCAAGGTATTATTGATATAGTCAGATGCTTTGACGATAAAAACAAATAAGGAGTATTCCTGTATGAGCAAGAGTGAAAAGATTATATTGACTCCGCCTGAGGGTTCAGTTTCACAAAATAAAAGGGGTATAAAACAATGGATTTATCAGCATAGGATTTATGGACCGGTATTTATTATTCCGCTGATAATAATGTATATTGTCTATGCAGTGTTTAAGGTGCATCCGTGGGGGGATAATTCTGTCCTGGTTCTTGACTTAAATGGGCAGTATGTGTATTATTACGAAGCTCTTAGAGATGCCTTTTGGGGAGATGGAAGCTTTATATACAGTTGGAACAGAAATCTCTCTGGAGAGATGTTCGGTATATTTGCATACTATCTTTTAAGTCCGTTTATGCTGATTATCTGTATATTGCCGAGGACTATGATGTGCGGGGCTATTGAGATAATTCAGCTACTTAAAATCGGTACATCTGCTGTCGCATTTGCGTTTTTTATAAGAAAAAGCTATAAGCCCAAAAATGTAACTACGGTTATATTTTCGACCTGTTATGCCCTTATGACATATATGGTTGTCGAGCTTATGGATCCGATGTGGCTGGATGGGCTTATCTATCTGCCGTTTATTTGCTATGGTGTTGGAAAGCTTATAGACAAGGGGAAAACACTGTATCTTATCATTCCTCTTGCGTTAATGTTTATCGCCCACTTTTATATTGGGTATATGGTTGGAATTTTTACTGCACTATATTTTTTGTATTATATTTTTGCTGCCGGAACAAATCAGACAGTAAAATCTGTGTTGATTAGTGTTCTGAAATTCATAGTCTCGGCAGTTGTTGCAGTAATGCTTGCCTGTATAGTTCTGATTCCGGTTTATAAATCGCTGAGTCTTGGAAAGCTTGAGTTTAGCACACCTGATTTTTCACTGAGAAGTCAGTTTAATGTGCTAGATTTCTTCACAAAGCTATTTCCGTTAAGCTATGATACGGTGCGTCCGGAGGGACTTCCTATGATATTCTGCGGAACGCTGACCCTTATTATGGCACCGCTGTTTTTCCTCAATAAGAAAATCGGCTTAAAACAAAAAGCAGGTTTAGGAACGTTAGCGGCTGTACTGTTTGTAAGTATGTATTTAGCCCCTGTTGATATTGCGTGGCACGGCTTTCAGGTTCCGAACTGGCTGCCGTATAGATATTCATTTGCCTTTTCATTTGTGCTTTTGTTGATGGCGGTAAGAGCTTTTGACAAACTAGATGGTGTTAGTCTTAAAGCCGTTGGCGGAACTGTTTTTGCTCTTATATGCACTCTTGTCTATTATGAAACGACTGATATATCAAGCTTTAATACAGTAGCGGAAAATACTCTCGATGACGGAACAATTCAAAGTCAGGTCGGCGGAATATGGTTTTCGGCCCTTATGCTTGTCTTGTATTTTGTTCTATTACTAATTTTAAAGAAAAGAAATAAAAAGATTGTGGCAGTTCTTATCTCACTGGTTGTATTTACCGAGCTTTATATGGTATCATTTGATACAATAAACAAGGTTGATACTGATGTTGCTTACAGCGAGTATACAAGCTATGAGAATTATATGACCGATATGCGAGAGATCGTTGATGACATACAAGAAGATGACAAGTCATTTTATCGTATGGAAAAGACCTTTGACAGAACAGTATGCGATCCTATCGGAATGGGGTATGCAGGTATTTCACATTCGTCCTCAACTATGAACACAAAGGCTCTTTTGTTCCTTAATAAGCTGGGATACGGCTACGGCGGAAATTTTACCGTTTATAACGGCTCGACATATTTAAACGATTCGCTTTTGGGAATAAAATATCTTATTGATAAAGACGATGACCTTTGGTCTGCTTATTGCGGAACAAGAATAGAAAATGTTCCGATAGATTACGAGAAGGTAAAGGATTTCGATGCGTCTGATGAATATACTGAAGGAACGGTTACTCAGTATCAAAACCCGTATGCTTTGTCTGTCGGTTTTCAAGCAGATGCGAGCGTATGCGATTTAAAACTTGGTGATTCAAATCCGTTCGAAAATCAAAATGATGTTTTCAATTCAATTATCTCGGACGGCTCAGACGCAAAGACAAAACCTATACTAAAGCCTATGCAATATACGGTTGATGAGATTTTGAATGTTGAGTCAGAGGCGTATGGGGACGACCTGATAAGGTATTATAACACCGAAGAGGCAGGCTCGGAAAGCCATATAGATTATGTGATCAATGTTGACAGTGACGGCCCTGTGTATGTTTATTTCCCGACGACGTATGAAAAAGAGTGCAACCTTTGGTATTATGACAACGAGGAGTTTCAGCGTTATAAAGCTGAAAACGGCAGAGAGCCAGATATGGATTATGCAGGCGGATATTTTGAGGGGGATAATTACAGAATTGTTGACCTCGGAGAATTTGAAAAGGGTAGCGAGGTAAGGCTCAGGATCACGCTTGATCGAGAAGCTTTTTGGAGCGAGGAGCTGTTTTATACATTAGATTATGATGCGTTCAAAGATACAGTAAATACCATAAAGCAAAATGAGCTTTATGTTACTGAGTACACAGACAGAAGCCTTAAAGGGGAAATTGTAATAAGCGGTAATGATAAGGTAATGCTTACTACAATCCCATATGAGGAGGGCTGGAAAATCACTGTTGACGGCAAAATTACAGAGCCTATTTGTGCAATTGATTCTATGATAGCCTTAAAGCTTGATGAGGGACCACACAAAATTGAAATGGTATTTATGCCGGATTACTTTATTCACTCTGTTATCATATCAATTATCGGTCTGATTATTTGTGCATTTATATTTATTTTTGAATACAAGGACGGTATCATAAAGAAAAGAATAATAAAAAAATTCTTTAATGCTAAATAATCTGATAAATAGTCTTTTTATTCGGCACATATCTTCGTTGACATAAAAAACTGAATAGGTGTATTATTAAAGCAGGAGGAATAATTCCCTCCTGTTTTTGTTTTATTTTTTATATTTTTTATATTTTGTTTGTAGAAATTTTAGGAGGTAAGGTTTTAGAAACAGATTCAAAAACGAGCCTGATTTTTGTACTTTTTAAGGCTTTGGAATTAAAGAAAGGAATGACAACAAAATGAGAAAAAAATTAACCTATGGTGACGGAGCACCCCTGGCACTTTCAGCTTTTGCGTGTTTTTTCAGTGCTGTTGCTGTGTTTTCTGAATTTATCGGACGAGCTGTGTTTAACTACTTTTTTGAGACAAATCGCAGCTACATACTAAGTGCAGGAAGATATATGTTCTTTCAAAATTACGGAAGAGCAGTGACTGTATTTATTGTATCTGCTATGTTTAGTATTATATTGCTTAAAGCGAGAAAAAGAAAGTGTATCGGCACATCTGAATGTTGGCTGGTTATGCTCACATCCCTGTCGATTGGCGCTTACTCTATCGCACAGTTAGGTCACGAGCTTAAAACCGGCAGCTTTCTGGATTTTGCAGGGCTTAATGATTCGGAGCTTTTTATATCACTTTTCAGATACACGGTTGAAGCGTTTACAATTTTGCCGGCAGTGTTTTTAATTCTCTCCTCGTTGACTATGTTCGCAAGACTGTCAGCGGAAACATTTAAGGTAATGGTTGAAAAACAGCTTCCATTGGCATTTGAGGTGGCAAACAACGAGCCTGTTGTGGTTGAAGGCATTAAAAGCGTTGTTGAGGAAAGCAGTTTTGATCACGAGGATTTAACCCCTCAGACGGAAAGCATAAAGAGCAGTAGTGACTCAATTCTGGAAATCATCAAAGAGGAAGAATCTGCTGATGAAAGTGATGGCGATATGACTTCTATTTCCGATACAGAGTTGAGCGACGAAATATCACGAGAAGAGCAGACTAGTCAAGTTACATTTGAAAGCTTGAACAAATCGGTTGCAGGAAGTTAATAATATCAACACTCCGTCAGCAATTTTGTACTAGCATTTTCACTTCTAAAATTTATACAGTATTTAAAGGGTATCTCTTGATGCCCTTTCTTTTTTATGAGGCGGTTTTTAAAATGGTACCTGATTTTAATTATAATCATATAATATCACGAGGTGATAAGCGTTAAAATTTTTCACGCGCGTTTTTGAGCCTTTGCCGTAAAAAGTAGGACAGCAATTCCGGCAAAACCCGAACTGGCTCAAATTCCGAAGAAAGGTATGGTGATTATTATGTGTGGAATAGCAGGTTCTGTAAACTGCAATGATGTATTTGAAAATGATATAAGAAGTCTTTATGATATTAAAAATGTTCTTAAAAGGAGAGGCCCTGATCAGGACGGAGTTTATATAAATAACGATGTAGCACTGGTTCATACCCGATTGGCGGTAATAGATGTTCTCAATGGAATACAGCCAATGATAACAAAGGAATACGGAGAGGATTACATAATAGTTTATAATGGGGAAATTTATAACACAGATGAAGTAAGAAACGAGCTTAAATATAAAGGACATAGATTTGACGGCCATTCGGATACTGAGGTGGTACTCAAAGCCTTTATTGAGTGGGGAGAGGACAGCGTTAAAAAGCTAAACGGCATTTTTGCATATGCAATCTGGAATGAGAAGGATAATAGTTTGTTCCTCGCTCGTGACAGAATGGGTGTAAAGCCTTTATTTTATTCTCAAAAGGGTGACAGGCTTATCTTTTCAAGCGAGATAAAGGGAATGTTAGCTCATCCGCTTATCAGACCTCAGGTTGATATGGCGTCAATTGCGGAAATTATGCTGATAGGCCCCGGACGAACAATGGGCTATGGAGTATACAAGGATATAAGCGAGCTGCTCCCCGGATATTCTGCAACCTTCAAGGACGGTCGGCTAATGTTAAGACAATACTGGGCACTGGAGGATAAAGAGTGTACTGACACCTTTGAACAGTGTTTAGAGAAGGTAACATACTTGGTTACAGACTCTATAAAGCGTCAGATCGTTTCTGATGTTCCGCTGGGAACATTCCTTTCAGGAGGACTTGATTCCAGTGCGATTTCTGCGATTACAAACAGAGAGTATAAAAAGCAGAACCGTCAGCTTGATACATTTTCAGTTGAGTATGTTGATAACGATAAATATTTCAAGGTAAACAAGTTTCAGCCAAACAGCGATAACATTTATGTTGATAAAATGGTAGAGTTTTTAGGAAGCAATCATCATTACATAAAGGTGGATACTCCTGAGCTTGTAAAGGGGTTGTTTATGTCGGTTGATGCAAGGGATCTTCCTGGAATGGCTGATGTCGATTCTTCAATGCTTCTGTTTTGCAGAGAGGTTAAGAACACCTGTAAGGTGGCTCTGTCGGGAGAGTGTGCAGATGAAATCTTTGGCGGTTATCCGTGGTATCGTGATAAGGAGATTCGTATGACAGACGGTTTTCCGTGGTCACAGTCAACGGCTTATAGAAGCAGTCTGCTGAAGGATGAATTTAAATCATATATAAATGCACAGCAGTATGTGTATCAAAAATATCTTGACACTATAGGAAAGGTGAATGTTCCTGAGGATTTTGATAAGACGGAAAAGCGTATGCGAGAGATGTTCAGATTGAATGTCGACTGGTTTATGCAAAATCTTTTGGAACGCAAGGACAGAATGAGTATGTATAGCGGACTTGAGGTGAGAGTTCCGTTTTGCGATTATCGTGTTGCCGAGTATCTATATTCTGTTCCGTGGAATTACAAGGATTACGAGGGCAGGGAAAAGGGGCTTCTGAGAAAGGCTCTTGAGGTTGATAAATGTCTGCCTGAGGAGATATTATGGCGAAAGAAAAGTCCTTATCCAAAAACGCATAACCCGAATTATCTTGCGGCTGTATCAAAGCTAATGGAGGAGGTAATAGAGGATTCCGCTTCGCCTATACTTCATATTGTCAAAAAATCAGAGCTTGAGAAATTACTAAAGCGTGAGGAGGAGATATACTGGTACGGACAGCTTATGGCAAAGCCCCAGACGATTGCATATCTTCTTCAGATAAATTACTGGCTGGATAAGTATAATATCTGTATGGTATGAATATAATTAAATGCTTAATGATTTGACTTTATAGTATAAAAAGTGTTATACTAAAAACACATAACAGTTTAACAGATACTAAACGAAAGGAAGATAAAAATGTCAAGTAATATAAAAAGAATACTCTGCCTTTTAATGTCGCTAGTTATTTTTCCGACTACTTGTTTAATGGGCTTTGCTGAGGACGCTTTACCTGAAAATGAAAATGAGCAGGATGTTGAACCTACAAGTATTGTTTCTCAGACTGAAACAGAGGTCACTACCACACCAAAGCCCACTACGACAACAACAACAACTACCACAACCACAACGACAACAACTACAACTGCTTCTAAAACAAAGCGTACAAAAAAGTCTAAAACACAGACAACTACAACTACGGAAACTTCTGAATATAGCGAAGAAACTACGACGAACAGTAATCCTGCATGGGTGAGCACGACAAATACTACAACAGAGGAAGATAAAGAAATACCTTCGGCATCATCTGTAACCACTTATAACACTACATCAAACAGAAATATGTCGCTGTTTCAGTCGGTGCTTATGATGATAATTATTGTGCTTGTTATTGCGATTGTTGCGGTTGTCTTGTGGATGAAATATAAAAAGAAAAAGAACGACGATTTTGATGACTATGATGATTATGATGGCTATGACGATTATCAGGACAGTGACGACTATGACGAAGACGCTCCTGAAATAATTTATGCAGAGGACTCAGACGATTTTGATAATTACGATTCAAACTGACCTCGATACAGATAATTAAAAATTTAAGCTCCTGACTGAAAAATCAGGAGCTTTCTGGGTGTAGATAAAGCCTTTTTAGGGGCAGCCCTCTCTTGCAGGGCATGCCCCTCTTAAAAAACAGTCCACTGGACTATTTTTTAATTCACCCTGTGCGGAGCGCACTCCGTAAAGCATTTCGCTGACTGCGGTCAGCGACAGGGCTCTGCCCTTGACCTGCAAGCCTTTTGAAAAAGGCTTGACCGAAACTTTTAGTTTATTACGCAAAACCTTTTTTGACAGGCTGTAAGCTCCTGACTGAAAAATCAGGAGCTTTTTTTGTTATGGGTCGGAAAGACCCAGTTGAGCACGCATAGCGTGCGAAATATCAACCACCCGCTATGCGGGTGCGCGGTGA
>CANQJW010000004.1 GCA_947624345.1 uncultured Clostridia bacterium
TTAAGGTAAAGTAAAAAAGTAAGAGCGTACGGGAAAACCTGTACGCTCTTGTCTTATATATTCAATTGTCCATTATCAATTTTCCATTATCAATTATCCATTATCCATTATCAATTGATATAAGCCTGCCGTTGCGCTAACTTTAACATTTATCAAATTTATAATAGGCAGTACTGGATGCAACGCACCGTTGCCTCGGCGGTCTTGCCTCTTGCTTCTGGTATCTAACTTCTTGTAGTAGAAAAATATTTAAAAAATTCAAGCTTTTAACTATAATTTTAGGTAAAATGGAGAATGTTAAAAAATTAACAATAACCCTATTGACAAGCGAATAATGTCAATATTATAATTGTGACATTATAATATAATTATGGATATAGAAAAATATTCTGGTAAAGATAATGTTAAGAATTATATTGTAAATTACATTAACTTTTATATATTTTTTAAGGAGAGATTTCCAGATGAGTAACAAGAAAGAAACACATGCTGAGACAAATACGATACTTATTAACAGCGTTGAATCTTTAGAGGCAAGACTGAGAGAACTCAGAAAAGCTCAGGAGGAGTTTGCAACGTTTTCTCAGGAAAAGGTTGATGAGATTTTCAAAGCAGCCGCAATCGCTGCCAACAAGCAGAGAATACCTCTTGCAAAAATGGCGGTTGAAGAAACAGGTATGGGAATTGTTGAAGACAAGGTTATAAAAAACAACTATGCGTCTGAATATATTTACAACGCATATAAGGACACAAAAACCTGTGATATTATCGAAAGAGATGAAGCTTTCGGAACAATAAAGGTTGCGGAACCTATTGGTGTTGTTGCGGCGGTTATTCCTACAACTAACCCTACATCAACAGCAATTTTCAAAACTCTTATCTGCTTAAAGACAAGAAATGCAATTATAATCTCCCCTCACCCAAGGGCTAAGAACTGCACTATCGAGGCGGCAAAAATAGTTTTAGAGGCAGCAGTTAAGGCAGGTGCTCCTGAGGGAATTATCGCTTGGATTGATGTTCCGTCTTTAGAGCTTACAAATATGGTAATGAGCGAGGCAGATATTATTCTCGCAACAGGCGGACCCGGTATGGTCCATGCTGCTTATTCAAGCGGAAAGCCGGCGTTGGGCGTAGGTGCCGGAAATGTACCTGCTATTATCGACAAATCGGCTGATATTAAAATGGCTGTAAACTCAATTATCCATTCAAAGACATTCGATAACGGCGTTATCTGTGCATCAGAGCAGTCGGTTATCGTTGATAAGGATATCTACACTCAGGTTAAGAAAGAATTTAAGGACAGAGGCTGTTATATTTTAAATAAAGAAGAGACAAAAAAAGTCGGCGATACAATGATTATCAACGGCTCTTTGAACTCAAAGATCGCAGGACAGTCAGCATACAAAATTGCCAAGCTTTCAGGAATTGATGTTCCTGAAAGGACAAAGATCCTAATAGGCGAGGTTACATCTGTTTCGCTCGACGAGCCTTTTGCTCACGAGAAGCTATCCCCTGTTCTGGGTATATATAAGTCTAAGGACTTCGACGACGCACTTGACAAAGCAGATCACTTAATAAAAGACGGCGGTTACGGACACACAGCTTCGCTTTATGTTAATGCTGTTACAGAAAAAGCAAAAATCGATAAATTTGCAAATATGATGAAGGCTTGCCGTATTTTAGTCAACACCCCTTCATCACACGGCGGTATAGGCGACTTGTATAACTTTAATCTTTTACCTTCACTAACCCTTGGATGCGGTTCATGGGGCGGAAACTCAGTCTCTGAAAATGTTGGAGTTAAACATCTCTTGAACATTAAGACAGTTGCCGAAAGGAGAGAGAATATGCTTTGGTTCAGATCACCTGAAAAGGTTTATTTCAAAAAAGGCTGTCTTCCTGTTGCGCTCAAAGAGCTTAAGACAGTTATGGATAAAAAGAAGTGTTTTATTGTAACAGACCAGTTCTTATATGAAAACGGATACACAAAATGCGTTACAGATCAGTTAGACAAAATGGGAATCAAGCACGCTACATTCTTCGACGTTGCTCCTGACCCAACTCTTGCCTGTGCTATAGAGGGTGCAAAGCAACTGACAGCTTTCGGCCCTGATGTTATCATAGCTGTCGGTGGAGGCTCAGCAATGGACGCCGCTAAGATTATGTGGGTACTTTATGAACACCCTGAGGCTGACTTTATGGATATGGCAATGAGATTTATTGATATCCGCAAGAGGGTTTACACATTCCCTAAAATGGGCGAAAAGGCATACTTTATTGCAGTTCCTACTTCGTCAGGAACAGGCTCTGAGGTAACACCTTTTGCTGTTATCACAGATGAAAAAACAGGGACAAAATATCCTCTTGCCGACTACGAGTTGATGCCGAATATGGCTATCGTAGACGCAGACCTTATGATGAATCAGCCAAAGGGATTGACTGCGGCTTCGGGTATTGATGCTGTAACTCACGCTCTCGAAGCTTATGCTTCAGTAATGGCTACAGATTATACAGACGGTCTTGCTCTTAAAGCGCTTAAAAACATTTTCACATATCTGCCCTCTGCATATGAAAACGGTGCTAATGACCCTCAAGCAAGAGAAAAGATGGCAACAGCTTCAACGCTTGCAGGTATGGCATTTGCAAACGCATTTTTAGGTGTATGCCACTCAATGGCCCACAAGCTGGGAGCTTATCATCACCTTCCTCACGGTATTGCAAACGCACTCTTAATAGACAATGTTATGAGATTTAATGCAAATCCGTCACCTAGAAAGATGGGAACATTCTCACAATATCAATATCCTCATACTCTTGAAAGATACTGCGAGTGTGCAAACTTTCTCGGAATCAATGGAAAGAATGATAAGGAAACTCTTGAACTTCTTATTGACGCTATTGACGATCTTAAAGAAACTGTCGGAATTAAGAAGTCGATCAAGGATTACGACATTTCAGAAGAGGATTTTATGGCAACGATAGACCAGATGACAGAGGACGCATTCGACGATCAATGTACAGGAGCTAACCCGAGATATCCGCTGTTGAGCGAAATCAAAGATATGTATATTAAAGCATACTATGGCGCAAAACTAATCGAAGAATAGCCGATCTAGCCTCCCGCTTTGGGAAGCTTGTACAATAAACAACCTTATACAAAGGCAGGTCAAACTAAAAGTGTTGCAATCAAAATATGTTTTTGATATAATGTAATTAGCAAGGATTTTACTATCTAATAACGAGCGGAGGATTGATTATGGATTTTGAAAAGGTAGTTGCTGAAAGAAGCAAAAAAACCATTTATAAAGACGGAAATAAGGCTATAAAGGTTTTCAGTGAGGATTTCAAAAAGTCTGATATCTTGAACGAGGCTCTTAATCAGGCAAGAGTTGAAGAAACAGGACTTAACATACCTTCCATTTTGGAGGTTTCTAAAATAGACGGAAAATGGGCTATCACAAGCGAGTTTATTGAGGGCAAGACCATAGCTAAGCTTATAGAGGAGAACCCTGATAAAACTGATGAATATATGGAGCTTTTTGTTGATATTCAGCTTAATATTCAGAGCAAGAAAAGCCCGCTTTTAAACAAGCAAAAGGATAAGATGCAGGGCAAGATTTCTCAGACAGATTTGGACGCAACAACAAGATATGAGCTTCACACACGCTTAGCAGGAATGCCTAAGCACAATAAGGTCTGTCACGGAGACTTTAACCCATCGAATGTAATTATCACCGAAAACGGCGATGCTTATGTAATTGACTGGGCTCACGCTACACAGGGCAACGCTTCTGCCGATGCGGCAAGAACCTATCTGCTCTTTATGCTTCATGGACAAACAGAGCTGGGAGAGAAGTATCTTAACCTGTTCTGTGAAAAGAGCGACACAGCTAAGCAGTATGTTCAGCAGTGGATGCCTATTGTTGCGGCTTCACAGTCGGTCAAGGGCAATCCTGAGGAAAAAGACTTCTTAATGAACTGGGTAAACGTAGTAGACTACGAATAATAGCTTCCGTATATCTAAAATAAAAATAAACCGCATAAATACGGAATTTCCGCAGTGAACCTAACCCTAAAAGTCAGACAAGGTTTTAATTAAATAATTATGCAAAACGACTAAGAAAAATCTTGGTCGTTTTTGTTATACGGCTTTGATTCTGTATTCAACAGGAGATAATTTCTTTTTCTATTCATCAAGTACCCTTTTCATAAAATCCTCAGTTGAAACTCCGCTTGTTCGGTTGTATCTGTTAAGACGATAAAGGCAATCCTCGTCCTTAGTTATATAATTCTGCTTTTCCTCAACCCCAAAGCTCACTTTAAATCCGCAGGCCTTGACAAACTGCGTGCTGTCATCAGACACTGCCCCATAAGGATAAACATATGTATTCGGCACGATCTCGCAGTTGGATTTAATTTTTTCCAAAAAACTCAGCGTGTCAGCCATAAAAGCAGACCGATAGTCGTCGTAGCTTTCGTTACCCATTCTTTTAGAGCCTACCCTTTTGGCCATAGTATGAAAATTATCCGAGTGGCAGGCAATTTCCACTCTGCCGCTGATATAGGCGTTCTTGCAGTCCTCCCACGACATATACGAATAATTCGGGTTAGGATCATTCTCCTCCGTAGCCTTGTCGCAGAATGTTCCCACAACACCGAAAACGGCTTTCATATTATATTTAGACAACAGCGGAAGAACATAATACATATTATTATAACAGCCGTCGTCGAAGCTTAAAATCACAGGCTTTTCCGGAAGCTTCTTATCTGAATAAACATAGGCGATAAGGTCCTGACAAAGTATCGGAGTATATCCGTGTTCCTTCAAGTATAGCATATCCTTTTCAAGATCCAGTGGAGACAGTACATACTCCCCCTGCTTGCTCTCATCCTTTAAGATGGAATGGTACATTATGATAGGAAGCTTGACCCCTCTCCTGCTTTCTGCGAACGCAGAGACTGTATAAACTAATACCGACACAATTATAGCTCCCGAAATAAAAAAGGACAGCGATTTAAAGACTTTTTTTAAAAGAATAACTTTAAACAAATTTTATCACTCCTGATATAAGCCAACTTTAATTGAACACTCAATACCATATATATTATAAAATCCTTGCGATTATTTGTATTTTCCTTGTTTTTATCTTATTGATATGGTATACTAGAAGCAGGATACTATATATAAGATGCAAGAGCAACGATGACGTTGCATACTGCGTGCATAGGAGAAGAAGTTTATGACAAGAAGAATTGGTATTTTAACAAGCGGCGGAGACTGTCCCGGACTTAATGCTACTATTCGTGGAGCAGCAAAGGCTTGTTATCAGAAGTTTGGAAAAGACGGCGTTGAAATTATCGGTATTCACGATGGATATTCAGGGCTTATCAACAATCAGTGCAAGGTAATGTCCCCATCTGATTTTTCGGGTATTCTTAATCAGGGCGGAACTATTTTCGGAACAAAGAGAACCCCGTATAAGATGATGCAGGTTATCGAGGAAGACAATATAAACAAAGTCAAAGCAATGAAGCAGACCTACAAAAAGCAAAAGCTTGACTGTCTTTTAACTCTTGGCGGAAACGGCACTCATAAGACGGCAAATCTTCTCTCAAACGAGGGGCTTAATGTTATAGGACTTCCCAAAACCATAGACAACGATATATGGGGAACAGATGTAACATTCGGTTTTCATTCTGCTGTTGACATTGCTACTGATGTTATAGACAGGATTCACACAACTGCCAACTCTCACGGAAGAACTCTTGTTGTTGAAATTATGGGAAATAAAGCAGGCTGGCTCACGCTCTATTCGGGAATAGCGGGAGGTGCTGATATAATAGTTATCCCTGAGATTCCATTCAATATAAAGAAAATCTGCAAGGCGGTTGAAAAGCGTGCAAAAAGAGGAAGCGCCTTTTCTATCCTGGCTGTTGCAGAGGGTGCATTTGATGAGGACGAAGCTAAACTCAAGAAAAAAGAGCGTGCGAGAAGACGAGCAGAGGCAGGCGAGACGACAGCCACTAACAGAATTGCCAAAGCTATCGAGCAAAACACAGGCTTTGAAACAAGAGTATGCGTACCGGGTCATATGCTAAGGGGCGGAAATCCGTCCGCTTATGACAGAGTTCTGGCAACAAAATTCGGCTGTCACACTGCTAATCTTATTGAGCAGGAAAAGTACGGCTATGCGGTTGCAATGAAAAACAACATAGTTACCGAAAATAAGCTTGAGGATGTTGCAGGAAAAACAAAGTTTGTGCCAACCGATGACCAGCTTATTAAAACTGCAAGAGATATAGGAATCAGCTTCGGTGACTAGCCAGCGAGCCGCTGGGGGCTCTGCCGCCTTTGGGTAGTTTGTAAAATGTAATAATTTGTGCAACGGCGGGCTAATACAAAGTGAAAAAGGTAAGTTCTAACTTCTTACTTCTATCTTCTATTCTCTAAATGTTGCCCGCCGAACTGCTAGTTGCATTTTTAAGAAAAATAAGGTATAATAGTCTTGTTATATTAAATTTGGAGGTAAAATATTTATGTTAGTTTCGGCAAAGGAAATGCTTAACAAAGCAAGAGAAGGTAAATATGCAGTAGGACAATTCAACATCAACAATCTTGAATGGACTAAGGCTATTTTGCTTACTGCACAGGAGCAAAACTCACCTGTTATCCTTGGTGTTTCTGAGGGTGCAGGAAAGTATATGTGCGGTTACAAGACAGTTGTTGGAATGGTAAACGGAATGTTAGAGGAGCTTGGTATCACTGTTCCTGTTGCTCTTCACCTTGACCACGGCTCATACGACGGAGCAAAGGCTTGTATTGAAGCAGGCTTCAGTTCAGTTATGTTCGACGGTTCACACTATCCGATCGAGGAAAATATCGAAAAAACAAAAGAGCTTGTTGCTGAGTGTGAAAAGCTTGGTCTTTCAATAGAAGCAGAGGTAGGTTCAATCGGCGGAGAGGAAGACGGAGTTATTGGCGCCGGCGAATGTGCAGATCCTGACGAGTGTAAGGCTATCGCTGATTTAGGCGTTACAATGCTTGCAGCCGGTATCGGAAACATTCACGGAAAATATCCTGAAAACTGGGCAGGTCTTTCATTTGAAACGCTCGCCGCTGTCAAGGAAAAGGTAGGCGATATGCCTTTGGTTCTTCACGGCGGAACAGGAATCCCTGAGGATATGATTAAAAAGGCTATCTCTCTGGGAGTTGCTAAGATCAATGTAAATACAGAATGTCAGCTTGCATTCCAGGAAGCTACAAGAAAGTACATAGAAGAGGGTAAAGATCAGCAAGGAAAGGGATTCGACCCTAGAAAGCTTCTCGCACCCGGCTTTGAGGCTATCAAAGAAACAGTAAAAGAAAAGATGGAGCTTTTCGGTTCTATCGGCAAAGCATAAAACAAATTAAAGTTAATACCGAGTGTAGCCTAGTTACCACTCGTTAATAAAAACAGGGATAATACTGAATTTAAAGACGTATCCTTGTGGTACGTCTTTTTAGTTTTTTAGATGTTAGAAATTAGAAGTTAGATGTTAGAGATTAGATGTGATTAACACAAGAATCAAGATTCTATCTATTTTACAAAGCAAATACATTGTACTAACTCTCCAAAGAAGACAGATGCGTGCAGGGCTCAGTCCTGCTCTTGCCTCTTGCTTCTGGTTTCTTGCCTCTTGCTTCTGGTTTCTTGCCTCTTGCTTCTAGTTTCTAGCCTCTGGCCTCTGGTTTCTTGCCTCTAACAGCAGAAAGGAAATATTTTATGAAAAATCTAAGTATTAAGAAAATCGCAGTTTTATCAGTAACAGCGGCCTTATATGTCGCAGTAACAATGGCTTTAGGCTCGCTTGCCTACGGAAATATCCAATTCCGAATTTCAGAAGCGTTAGTCCTTCTCTGCTTTTATAAAAAAGAATATTGCTATTCTATGGTGGTAGGGTGTCTTATCGCCAATATAACAAGTACAGTTAGTGCAATAGATATGGTTGTCGGAACATTTGCAACTCTGTTAGCTGTTATCGTAATAGTCTTGTGTTCAAAGTATCTTCCGGCTATATTCAAAAGCAAACTTGGTATGAGTGAAAATGTTGCATCTGCTTTTGCTCTAATTATCGCTTCTCTCTCGCCCGTTATATTCAACGGGATCATAGTGGGACTTGAGCTAAAATTTGTATATGACTTACCTCTTTTTCTAACAATGGGACAGGTTGCTTTAGGCGAGCTTGTATGCGTTACTATTGTGGGAGTTATACTCTTTAAGATTCTAGAGAAAAACGAAGCCTTTATGAGATTGATTAAGTTTAACAAGTAGATAATACATTTATAAGTCTGACAATCTTAGTTTTATCGGACCATTTTTATCTTTTGACTAAAAAATTCTCATTATCCCTTGCAATTTATAGTTAAATAGTATATAATTGCATTATGGGCAGTAATATATATTGTTATTAGTAAATAAATATCTGATATACTGCAAATTTATTCGAATGGAGAGATAAAAGTTGAAAACATTTGATGACAACACAAAAATCAAAAATATTGCACTTTGCGGTCACGCAGGTTCGGGAAAAACCTCGCTGTGCGAAGCACTGCTTTTTAAAAGCGGTGCCAGCGAAAGACTTGGAAAAATTGCCGACGGAAACACCGTTTCGGATTATACAAACGAGGAAATTTCAAGAAAGTCCTCTGTATATACTTCCCTCTGTACATTTGAAAAAGACGATTTCAAAATCAACATTTTAGATACCCCCGGACTTTTTGATTTTGCAGGCGAAATGATTGAGGGTATAGCTGCTTGTGATACTGCTATGATAACCGTTTCAGGAAAATCCGGCGTAAATGTCGGAACACATAAGGCATATTCAGCGGCAGTTAAAATGAAAAAGCCGAGAATGTTTGTTGTTACAAAGCTTGATTCTGAAAACGCAAACTTCTATAATGTTCTAACCGATCTTAAAGCCGAGTTCGGACCGACAGTATGCCCTGTTGTTGTTCCTGTTATATCTGACAGAAAAATCATTTCATATGTAAATCTTATCGAGATGAAAGCCTACAAATATGACAACAACGGAAACGCAGTTGAAACAGAAATGCCTACATCAGAGCTTGGTGACAAGATTGAATACCGTCTTCAAGGCTTAAAGGAGGCTATCTCGGAGGCTGTTGCTGAAACGGACGAAGAGCTTTTTGAAAAGTTCTTCAGCGGAGAGGCTTTCACACAAAAGGAGCTTATCGACGGCATACACAAGGGTATGAATGAGGGAATTATAACCCCTGTTACCTGCGTGTCATCTACCACACTTGCCGGAGTTGATATGCTGTTAAAAGAAATATCTCTGCTTCTTCCTGTTCCAACCGACGACGAAACCGTTGTGGCAACCGACAAAAACGACTCGCCAATTGAGATTAAATGCGATGTTTCAGAGCCGTTCAGCGCTTTTGTTTTCAAGACAGTTGCCGATCCGTTTGTAGGAAAAATGTCGTTCATCAAAGTAATGTCGGGTAAGATAAAGGCAGGAAGCGATGCTGTAAACGCTTCAAACGGCAACACGCTGAAAATCGGAAAGCTGTTCACTCTTGTTGGCAAAAAGCAGATAGATTTAAACGAGGTTAGCTGTGGCGACATTGTTATAGCAACAAAGCTTGACATAAACACAAACGATACTATATGCGATGCATCAAGGATAGTAAAGTTCGAAGCTATCGACTTCCCTCAGCCTTGCTATCCGATGGCTGTTAAAGCCAAGGCTCAAGGCGATGAGAGCAAGATTTCAAGCGCTGTTGCTAAGCTTTTAGAGCAGGATTTAACTCTTGAATACTATCAGGATGAGCTTACTCACGAGCAGATCATCAAGGGCTTGGGCGAACAGCATTTAAGTTCTGCGCTATCAAAACTCAAGAACGATTTCGGTGCTGATGTAGGGCTGAGCACGCCTAAGGTTCCTTACAGAGAAACAATCAGAAAGAAAGTTAAGGTTCAGGGCAAACATAAGAAACAATCAGGCGGTCACGGTCAATACGGAGATGTCTGGATCGAATTTGAGCCTTGCGTTTCTGATGAGCTGATTTTTGAAGAGAAAATCTTCGGCGGAGCAGTTCCTAAAAACTACTTCCCTGCTGTTGAAAAAGGACTTCAGGACTGCGTTGCTAAAGGCGTTCTGGCAGGCTTCCCTGTTGTGGGATTAAAGGCTATCTTGGTTGACGGCTCTTACCACCCTGTTGACTCCTCTGAAATGGCATTTAAGATGGCAGCAACCATAGCTTATAAAGAAGGCCTTGCTCAGGCTGATCCAGTGTTACTAGAGCCGATCGGTGCGTTGAACGTAGCTGTGCCTGACGAAAACACGGGCGATATAATTGGCGAGCTTAACAAACGCCGCGGAAGAGTTCTTGGAATGAACCCGTCAGAATCTGAAAAGGGTATGACCGAGGTTATCGCCGAAGTGCCTATTTCTGAGATGAGCGACTTTACAATGCTGCTTCGTCAGATGACCCAGGGCAGAGGAAGCTTCACATTAAAGCAGGAAAGATACGAGCAGCTTCCTGCACACTTGGTTGCAAATGTCATTGCCGAGGCTTCGATCAGCGGTGAATAATTTGTCTATGCTTTGCAATCTTTGTCCCCGACAATGTAATATTGATAGAGAAATTTCCGCAGGCTTTTGTAAGGCTTGCGGAAATTCTGATAATGTTACCGTTTCGAGGGCGGCTCTCCACTTTTGGGAGGAACCCTGCATAAGCGGTGAAAACGGCAGCGGAACGGTTTTCTTTTCAAATTGTAATCTAAGATGCGTGTTCTGCCAAAATTTTGAGATAAGCACTAACGGCTTTGGAAAGGAAATCTCCTATAAACGCCTTGCAGAGATATTTTTAGAGCTTCAGGATAAAAATGCTGAAAACATCAATCTTGTTACTCCCACGCACTACACATATCAGATTCTTAAGGCTTTGGATATGGTCAAGGCTCAGCTTGATATTCCTGTGGTGATGAACTGCGGTGGATATGAGTCGGTTGACACTATAAAGATGTTTGATGGATATATAGACATTTATCTTCCTGATTTAAAATACAAAAGTTCATTATTATCAGAAAAATATTCCGCTTGCCCCGACTACTTTAAAAAGGCCTGCTTAGCGATTAAAGAAATGCACAGGCAAGCTCCAAAGCCAGTCTGGGAAAAAGGAATTGATGATGATATAAGAATATTAAAAAGAGGTCTTATAATAAGGCATCTTGTTTTGCCGGGCTGTTATCACGATAGCCTTGACATACTGGATTGGCTTAACGACTGCGGGTTTTTGACAAAGTATAATTTTCTGCTTAGCCTGATGAGTCAGTTCACTCCCACAAGTGCTTGCGAGAATTTTCCAGAGCTTAACCGGCAAATTACCACCTTTGAATACAACAAAGTAGCAGACAGAGCAGGACAGTATGGATTCAGGGGATATATTCAAGAGCGTTCATCAGCACATGAGGAATATATTCCTCCCTTTGACTTGACGGGTATATAATAAAATTCAACCTACTGAAAACAAAATTTCAGTAGGTTTTTTATTTATTTAATCAGATTTTTATAAACTCAGGCTTATGCTTTTTAAAGTAAGCCAGGTACTTAAATCCTGCTTGCTTAACAAGCTGAGAACATTCAGCTATTCCTTTCCCCAAATCACAAACCCGATGTGCGTCCGAGCCAAGAGAGATAATCTCCCCGCCCAAATCACGATACAGCTTTATATACTTGTAATCAGGAAAAGGCTTTCCATACTTCTGCCTCAGCCCCGATGTATTCACTTCGATACCCTTTGAATTTTGAACGATAGCTTTAAAGCACTCTTCTATTATATCGTCATATTTTGAAAGGTCGATTTTGATTCCGTACTCTCCCTCAATATATCTTAGCGTGTAAGTCAAATGCCCTAACACATCAAATTTTCCCCACTTGCAAAGCTTTAAAATCTCTAAGAAATAATCCTCAAGAAGCTTGTCAATTTCGCTTTCTGAATAGTTATCATAGTTGATAAAGTAAAAATCAGGACGATTCGGCAGCTCGTGCATCGAACCGATAACAAAGTCCAAACGCTCGTCACTGACCGCCTTATCGGCAATCTCGAAATCGTGCGTTGCCTGACCCAATTCAATTCCGGAGATAAGATTTATTCTGTCCCCGTAAAGCTCCTTCAGCTTAGTTATGTTATTCAAAGATCTGTCAAAATCCTTTCCGAAATCGTATGTATTGTAATCGTTCGGCTCTGCGTTATAATAATTCATCCCAAACCAGCGGTTACACTCGCAATGATCTGTTATTGCATAAGCTTGTAATCCCAGCTCAATCGCCCTTTCAACCATCTGAACAGGATCGGCATTTGAATCAGGCGAAAAATATGTATGTGTATGACAGTCGATAAGACCTTTAAGTTCTTTCATTCCTATTCTCCGTTTCTAAAGTATATAAATAGTATACCATAATCTTAAGAAAATGCAAGAAAGGTGTATAAATATCTGTTGAAAAAAACTAAAGTGTGTGATATACTTTTATATAGTGTTAAACTTATCAAATAGATAAAAATATCGGAAAGGAAGAATTATGAGAGTTAATTTAAAGCTGTTTGTTTTAGCGATTATATTAGGAGTTCTCGGAATATTACTTCCGTGGTTTTTCGGGGAAATAACTATCTTTGGAACGGGATTGCTTCCTATGGAGTTTCCCATTCTGCTATGCGGAATGATTTGCGGTTTAGGATACGGCGGCGTTATCGGAGCAATAGTGCCTATTTTATATTCGCTTATTTTTAATACAATGGATATATATCCGCTTGGTGTTGCAACAGCAATTGAGCTTTGTGCTTTCGGCGTTCTTTGCGGACTGCTTTATAAGACGCTTAAGCAAAATGTTTATGTATCTCTGCTTCTTTCAATGTTCGGCGGAAGAACAATATACTATATTGTGTATTATTTTATGCTTCACTATCAGGGAAAAACATACACAGCCGATATGTTCATAAATGGAGAGGTTTTAAATGTCCTTTCGGGAATAGCAATTCAGATTATATTTATTCCACTCATCGTTCTTATACTTAACAAAACAGGGATTGTACACAAAGGCGAAAGATAAAACACTATTAAAGGAGAACACACTATGTCAACTGCATTTAAACCGGCAGATATTCTTCTGCCAAATGAAAAAATTGATATGAACGCTTGGACTGTTGTCGCTTGTGACCAATATACAAGCGAGCCTGAATACTGGAAGGATGTCAGTAATCTTGTCGGGGACAAGTTCTCAACGCTCAATATGATTCTGCCCGAGATATATTTAGAAAACAACGATGTTGAGACAAGAATAGAAAACATACATAAAACAATGGAAAAATACCTGTCATCAGGTATTTTCAATGAGTACAAAAATTCGTATATTTATACCGAAAGAATTCAGAGCAACGGAATACTTCGTCAGGGACTGATCGGTATGATTGACCTTGAGGAATATGATTATTCAGTGGGAAGCACCTCATCTGTCCGAGCAACTGAAGCTACCGTTGTAGAAAGGATCCCTCCGAGAATCAAGGTAAGAAACGGGGCTTGCCTTGAGCTTCCTCACATTATTATATTGATTGACGACGAGCAAAAAACTGTTATCGAGCCAATAGGTGAGAATGTCGGCTCTATGGAAAAGCTGTATGATTTTTCTCTTATGAAAAACGGCGGAAGCATAAAGGGCTACCTTGTCGGGAAAACCCAGAAGGACAAAATCGATGATGCGTTAACAGCTCTGGGAGATAAAAACACCTTCAATGAAAAATACGGCTTGTCAGACAATCCTGTTTTGCTTTATGCTATGGGCGACGGAAACCACTCGCTTGCAACTGCAAAAGCGTATTATGAGGAGATTAAAGCCCAAAATCCTGATAAGGATATGTCTTCCCACCCGGCTAGATATGCGCTGGTTGAGATAGTAAATCTCCATAGCGAGGCTTTGCAGTTTGAGGCTATCCACCGTATTGTTACAGATGTTGATTGTGATAACCTGTTGGCAAGTCTAAAAGACTCGCTTTTGTTATCTGAAAATGATAACGGTTCAGGTCAGTCGTTTACATATGTCTGCAAGGATACTAAAAAGAAGATGTTTATCGGAAACAAGCTTTCAAACCTGACAGTTGGCTCACTTCAAACCGCTTTAGATAATTACATCAAGGATAATGGCGGTAAGTGTGACTATATCCACGGAATTGAGGTTTTAGCAAGACTTGCAAAGGCTGATAACAGTATCGGATTTATACTTCCTGATATGCTTAAATCGGAGCTTTTCCCGACCGTAATCAAGGACGGTGCTCTGCCGAGAAAGACATTTTCTATGGGTCACGCCGAGGATAAGAGATTTTATATAGAGTGCAGAAAAATTAAATAGCCGGCGATCCTTCGGTGGCTCTGCCCCATCGGAGGTTAGAATAAATAAGCAATATAAAAGCCGACTTGTTCACTTTATTGTGAGTAAGTCGGCTATTTTTTGTTGTTCTTTCATATTTCCACTTTTCAAAAAGATTCTGTCAAATCATAAGCCTAGCTTTATATTTACAATCTACTGTCCATTCTCAATATCAGTTATCATATCAACTCTTGTTTTATGGCGTCCGCCCTCAAACTCAGTTTTCAAAAAGATATCAACAAGCTCTAGTGCAAGCCCCGCGCCTACAACTCTTCCGCCCATGCAAAGAACATTAGCATCGTTGTGCTGTCTTGTGAACTTTGCCGAATAGTAATCCGAACAGCAAGCCGCCCTTATTCCCTTTACCTTATTAGCGGCGATTGAAATTCCTATTCCTGTTCCGCAAACAAGTATTGCCCGCTCTAAGGTGCCGTTTACAACATCGTCACAAACCTCTTTTGCCTTTTGCGGGTAATCGCATTTCTCTCCACTCATACAGCCGTAATCCTTATATGGAATTCCGTTTTTTTTGAAATATTCAACTATTGCTTCCTTGATTTCAGTTCCTGCGTGGTCATTTCCAATTCCAATCATTACTTTATCTCCCTTCTGTCCTTCTCTGCTTTGGTAACTTGCAAATAACTTGCATTCAGCTTAGAAGCGTCATCAAGAATGGTATCATCATTAAGCGCTATCATACATAACGAGCTTGCATTCTGAAGCCTTTTGTCAATCGGCGCCAATGCGACATTATCATCATCTTTGAACAAGCTTTCTTTGATTTCTTTTGCATTATCACCAACAAGAATAATATTATCAAAATCATTATCCTGCTTGTATTTCAGTATGTCCTCATTACTGCATACAGCATCATCATTTATACATTCTATCTTAGTGCCGCTTAGTTTATAAACCCCAAAATATGAAACATTCGGTCTTGCCCTCATAACGGAAAAAACGATCTTTTCCCTCGTTTCTCCGTTGCAGACATTTATAGCAAGAGACTTCAGTGTCGAGATCCCTGCACACTTTTTTCTACTCTTAAAGCAAAGCCCTTTAACTGCCGAAATTCCTATTCTTAAACCCGTATAGCTTCCGGGACCGTTTGCAACAGTTACAGCATCTATGTCATCAAGCGTTAAACAAGCATCAGACAAAAGCTTTTTTAATAGCGGAAGCAAAACCTGCGAATGAGTAAGCTCGGTTATAACAGTTATGTTTGCCAGAACTCTGTCCTTGTCCGCAATGGCTATTGAAGCTATCTTTCCAGATGTATCAATACCGAGAACTATCTTCGATTTTTCTCTAATCATATCAGCCAAAGCGTTCATCTCCGTTGATTTCAATTTCTCTCACGCTATCATCAAGTCTTGTGATTTTTATATATATAATGTCCTCGGGAAGCGAATCGCTGATGTTTTCGCTCCACTCTACTGCCAGAATATTTTTGCCATTCATATAATCATAAAAGCCTGTTGTTTCAAGGTCGAGCGAGTTTGTAATTCTATACATATCAAAATGACAGAGCATCATCTCGCTTTTGCGTGATCTATATTCATTAACAAGTGCAAAGGTAGGCGAGGTAACCATATCCCCTATCCCAAGACCGATGCAAAGCCCTCTTGTAAAGGTAGTTTTCCCGACGCCAAGTCCGCCGATATAAGCAATAACATCTCCACCTTTGAGCTTTTTTCCAACACTTTCAGCAAAACTGATTGTCTCCTCAGGTGAACGGGTAACTACCTTCATAAAACTACTTCCTCGCTTAATTCTTTAAAAGTCCTTCTTCGGTGTGATCATCGTATAACGGCTCGTTCGATAAAACTCCGTCTATGCCACTTACATCTGAAGGCTCACTGACAACAGGCTCATAATCATTCTTATGACGAACCTTTGTGTCAAATCTCTCGATAAATGTGAAATACTTCTGTGCCGCTTCAACCTGATCAATGTCAAACGGACACTCGTCTGCAATTTGCTTTGTATTTAGTGCCGCAACGGTAAACTCAATGATCTGATTGCCATCGTTGTCATAGAAAATGGCATTGGTTTTCATATATCTTATTACTATTCTTGATAGGTTGTCAAGAGCAAGCCTTATCGGCTTTTCGGCAACAGCTCCGCCGCCCCTGAATTTAATAGGAATAGCATAGCTTTCCCACTCTTTGAAAGCGTAGATAAAATACTCATAGGTATATGATTTTTTGCCTCGTGCGTTTGCTCTTGAGCCTGTTTTGTTTGCAAATACAATCGTCAAATCATCAATATCAACATCGGGAAGTGCGTTTTGAACAAGTGTATTAACACGCTGAATATCACGCTTCAGCCTGTTCTTACGCCATTTTTTACTTAACGCTTTACAGATAATAATAAGCAGTATAAGAAAAACGATTGCCGCAATAGCTATGAAGAAAATCATAGTTCCCTTATCATTGAATACATCTCTTAAAAAATCCATTTTTCACAATCTCCGTTCGTCAATTTTAGCCCAGACTTAAAACAGTCCGCTTATATTTCCGTCATTGTCACAGTCTATATTATTTGCAGCAGGAACCCTAGGAAGTCCTGGCATTGTCATAATATCGCCCGTATACGCAACAATAAAGCCTGCTCCGTTTGAAAGCTTTAAGTCCCGAACCGTTATTTCAAAGCCCTCGGGCTTTCCTAGCTTTGTCGGATCATCAGAAAGCGAATACTGCGTTTTTGCAACACAAACAGGTATATCTGCGTGACCTAACGCTTCGATTTCCTTGATCGCCTTCTCTGCCTGCTTGGTGTAAATAACACCGTCGGCACGATAAATTTCTTTTGCGATAATGTCAAGCTTCTCCTTGATAGACAGCTTTTCATCATATAAGGTGTGGAAATTGCCCTCACATTTCGCTATGGTATCACAAACCTTTTGAGCTAGGTCTGTTCCGCCGTTTCCGCCCTTTTCAAAGATTTCAGCAAGGGATACTTCCACTCCCATTTCAGCACAGAAATCTTTTATGTAATCAATTTCTGCATCACTATCTGTGTGGAATTTATTTATCGCAACCACAACAGGAACCCCAAACTTATGCATATTTTCAATGTGGGTCTTGAGATTCACTATTCCCTTTTTAAGGGCTTCAACATTCTCTTCAGTAAGCTTATCTCTTAAAACTCCGCCGTTGTATTTGAGAGCGCGAATAGTAGCAACTAAAACTATGCAATCAGGGGTAAGTCCGCCGAATCTGCATTTGATATCTAAAAACTTTTCAGCGCCTAAGTCTGCGCCAAAGCCTGCCTCGGTAATGCAATAATCCCCCAGCTTTAATGCAAGCTTTGTTGCACGGACTGAATTACAGCCGTGTGCAATATTCGCAAAAGGTCCGCCATGCATAATAGCAGGATTATTCTCAAGCGTCTGAACAAGGTTTGGTTTTAGTGCGTCCTTTAAAAGTGCTGTCATTGCACCACAGCCCTTTAACTGCTTTGCATAAACGGGATTTCCGTCTAAATCATAAGCCACCAGAATTTTCTCCAATCGCTTTTTCAAGTCGTCCAGACTTGATGCAAGGCACAAAATCGCCATAATCTCTGTTGCAACGGTTATCTGGAAGCCGTCCTCACGAGGTATTCCGTTTACCTTTCCGCCAAGACCTATGTTTATATATCTCAACGCTCTGTCGTTCATATCAAGACAGCGTTTTATAAGTATTCTTCTCTGATCTATTCTGAGCTCATTTCCCTGCTGCATATGGTTATCAATAAGCGCACACAGAAGATTATTTGCAGAAGTTATTGCGTGCATATCTCCTGTGAAGTGAAGATTTATATCCTCCATAGGAACAACCTGAGCGTATCCTCCGCCTGCCGCACCGCCTTTGATTCCAAACACAGGGCCAAGTGAAGGCTCTCTCAACGCTAAAACAGCATTCTTGTTTATCTTAGCCATAGCCTGAGCAAGACCAACAGAAATAGTTGTCTTTCCCTCTCCGGCAGGAGTAGGATTTATAGCTGTAACTAAAATCAGCTTTCCGTCATCCTTACTTTCAAGCTTTTTGAAAAGTGATTCCGAAAGCTTAGCCTTATAGTGTCCATAAGGTTCAATATCCTCGTTATCAATCCCCAATTTTTTTGCAATTTCAGTGATTTTCAGCATCTTGGCATTTGAAGCGATCTCAATATCAGACAACATAAAAACCCTCCTAAGACTTATTCTAGTATTCTTCCGTCGCCGAGCAAAGCTCATAATATATTAAGTATAACATATATTAAATGATTTTGCAAAATTTTTTTATGTATGATATAATTAAGAAAGCACAAAAATTATTGAAAGGATATAGGTATGCCCAGATTTTTTGCTGATAAAAATAATATAAGTGATAATAATATCACAATTGACGGCAGTGATGCTCAGCATATAGGTCGCTCTCTGAGAATGAAAATCGGTGAAGAGCTTATACTATGCTGTGATAAAATTGATTACAAAACAAAAATCCTTAGCATAAGCGATAATGAAGTGTGTTGCGAGATTTTGGAAAAATCCCCGATAATCTCTGAGCCAAATGTCAGCCTCACATTATATCAGGCGGTTCCAAAGCTTGATAAGCTTGAGCTTATTACCCAGAAAGCCGTTGAGCTGGGTGTCGCAAAAATCATTCCTGTAATAACCTCACGCTGTATCTCACGCCCTGATAAAAAGGGCTTTTCAAAGAAAAAGGAACGTCTTAACAAAATCGCACTTGAGGCCGCTAAACAGTCGGGCAGAGGTATAATTCCACAGGTTTGGGACATACTAGACTACAAAACCGCTGTAAAAAGTCTTAAAGAACACGATTTTTCATTTGTCTGCTATGAAAAGTGGGGTATTCCCTTTTCGAGCGTTGTCAACCCATTAGATTTCAAGGATAAGAGCGTCGGGCTTTTTATCGGCAGCGAGGGAGGATTTAGTGAAAGCGAAATAGCCCTCTGCGAGGAAATGGGAATAAAAACAATAAGTATGGGCAAACGCATATTGAGGTGCGAGACAGCCCCGATAAGTGCAATAAGTATCATTATGGCACTGAGTGGGAATATTTGATTCCTATTTAATATATCGACTAATTTTTGATAAAAAGGTCTTGAAATTGAAAAATAATCGTGCTATAATCTTGATATGAAAAAGATAAAATCTTGTCAACATAAAGGAGATGTTTAATGATGAGTAAATTAAAAACTATTCTCGGTATTTCAGCTATCGCTGGTGCAATTGCCGCAGTAATTGCATATAAGAGAAAGAAAGACCTCGAAGATTATGAATATGAGGAATTTGACGAGTGCTTCTGTGACGATTGCTGCTACCCTGATGAAGAATCGGCAGAAAAGGCTATAGACGAAGCGGCTGAAAATTCCGAAGAATCTGATGAAGCTGAGGATCTATCTGAAGAGGCTCCCGAAGAAACAGATGAAAATGTTGCTCCGGAAGCTGAAGCAGATCTGGCAGAGGAATAGAATATACAAAAATTCAATAAAAATAACCGATGGCGTTTAAACTTCGTTTGAGACGATCCATCGGTTTTTATTTTTATCAGGAATTCATATTGTCGATTATCTTTTTAAGCTCTGAGAGCTGTTCCTCGCTTCCGCCGATTACCGCTTTGATCTCATCAATTGTTGCGGATTTCAACGCCTCTTTGGTCTTGAAGTGCATAATAAGCTTCTTAGCCCTCGCGTCACCTATTCCCTTTACTTTGGTAAGCTCAAGCTGATAGGTGTTCTTTTTGTGCTTGGCAGCCTGAAAGGTTATCGCATAGCGGTGAACCTCGTCCTGAATACTTGTGATAAGGTTGAATGCTGATTTCATCTGAAAAACGCTTATTTCCCCTCCGCCGGTGGCGATAGCCCTTGTGCGGTGTCTTGAATCCTTTACCAAGCCGTAAAGCGGAATATCCAGATGATACTTTTCCAAAACAGAGCTCACAGCATTTACATGCCCCTTTCCGCCGTCTAGAAATATCAGATCGGGAAGCGTTTTAAAGCCCTCGTCTGTTTCATTAGGGTCAAGATAACGCTTGATACGGCGTTCAATTACCTCCTGCATACAGGCATAGTCATTCTGTTCGAAAACGGTTTTTATAGTGAACTTCTTATAGTTCTTTTTGAAAGGTCTTGCGTTTTTAAACACAACCATTCCCGCAACCATATTGGCAGAGGCAAGATTCGAGATGTCATAACACTCGATATATTTAGGCGGATTGGGAAGCCCCAAAAGCTTTGAAAGCTCGTCCAGAGCAATAATTTCTTTCCCTGTCCTGCCTACCTTAATAGATATCTGCTCGCCTGCATTGGCACGAGCCATTTCAACAAGCCTTAGCATATCTCCTCTCTGAGGAATTTTTATATGAACCGCCCTGCCCGACTTCTCGCTCAAAAACCTATCCGCCAGATCCGGGTCATCGATCTCGCCGTCTAAGAAGATATTTTTAGGTATATCAGCCTTATCTGAATAAAACTGATACAAAAAATCTCCACGCATTTTTTTAGTATCCTCTATCTCGCCGAGCATAAAGCTTACCTTGTCAAAAAGCCGTCCTCCGCGATACATCAGAACGCTTGCACAGGCGATCTCGACATTCTCTGCCAGAGCAATTATATCTGCGTCTTTCATATTCTCGTCGATTATCTTTTGGTTTTCTGATATTTTTTCAATCGCACGAATCCTGTCACGAAGTTTAGCCGCCTGTTCAAAGTCCAGCTCATCTGACGCATTTTCCATAAGGTTTCTTAGTCTTTCAACAGATTTAGCAGAGCCGTTTTTCATATAGTCAACAGCCTGATTTATAATTTCTCTGTAATCCTCTTTTGAAATTCTTCCTCTGCAAAGACCCATACACTTATTTATATGATGATTCAGGCAAGGTCTTCCCTTTTTAAAATCCCTCGGGAATACCTTATGACAGGTGGGGAGCTTAAAGACATTGTTTGCCTCCTCGACCGCCTGTTTAACGGCATAACTGCTGGTGTAAGGCCCTATATAGAATGCCTTGTCGTCATCCTTTTGAAGCACCGCCGAAATTCTCGGATAATCTTCATTTGTGATTTTAATATAGCTGTAGCCCTTGTCGTCCTTTAACAGAATATTATATCTCGGCATATTCTGTTTAATAAGCGAGCATTCTAATACCAGTGCTTCAAACTCGCTGTCTGTGACGATAAAGTCGTAGTCATAAACCTGAGAAACCATTTTTGCAACCTTAGGAAGATGATCAGCAGACGCACGAAAATAACTGGTAACACGCTTTCTTAAGCTCTTTGCTTTTCCGATATATATAATCTTACCATTTTCGTTTTTCATTATATAACACCCGGGCAACAGGGTGAGATTTGATGTTTTTTCCCTTAAATAGGGAAGTCTTTTATTTTCATTTTCAGTTACTTTCATAAAAATCACCGTTTTGTGAAATGTACTATATATATTATAGTAACATACATACCAAAAAAATAATATTAAAAAAAATCATAAAATTATTAAATAATTATTTTTAATATTGAATTTAGAAATTTAAAGTTATATAATGTATAAAGCTTAATTTTAATGCGGAAGGAAGTAGCATTATGCAAACTTTTATCAACAACCTTATAAACTCTGATTTCAGCTACCTGCTGTTTATTGCAATAATTTTACTGTCAACAAAATTTTTAGGGCTTGTCACAATGAAGTTCCGTATGCCTCAGGTAGTAGGCGCTTTAATTGCAGGCTTCATACTTGGTCCTGCGGTTTTGAATTTAGTCAGAGACACTGATTTAATATCATCTCTTGCGGAGATAGGAGTTATAGTTTTGATGTTCTGCGCAGGACTTGAAACAGACTTAAACGAGATGAAAAAGACGGGTGCCGCCTCGTTTGTGATAGCACTTATCGGAGTTTTACTGCCGTTAGCAGGAGGCTTCGGAGTTGCGTACCTTGCAAACAGCGATCCTGATTTAATTCTTCACGATGTATTTATAGGTATTATCTTAACGGCTACCTCTGTAAGCATTACCGTCGAGACTCTAAAAGAACTCGGTAAGCTAAACTCTCATGCAGGAAATGCTATTCTAGGAGCGGCAATTATAGACGATGTTCTGGGAATTATCGGCTTGACTATTGTTATGAGCTTGGCAGACTCGTCGGTAAGCATACTGATAGTGATTTTGAAAATCATTGCTTTCTTTGTATTTGCTGTAATTGCGTGTTATCTTTTCCGCAAGCTATACTCAAAATGGACTTCAAGAACTGAAAAGGATCTGAGAAGATATTCAATAACGGCATTTGCATTTTGTCTGCTTTTATCTTTCTGTGCGGAATTTTTCTTCGGCGTTGCAGACATTACAGGTGCATACATTGCCGGTCTTGCAATTGCAAAAACCCCGAAAACCGAATATGTTACCAAGAAATTCGACACCCTTTCTTATCTGCTTTTATCGCCTATTTTCTTTGCAAGCATAGGCTTAAAGGTCAACTTCTCGGGTATGACCTCGACCATCTGGATATTTGCTATTGTTCTGACGCTGGTTGCAATTATAACTAAAATTCTCGGCTGCGGTCTTGGAGCAAAGCTGTTTAGATTTACTACAAAAGAAAGCCTGCAGATAGGCATTGGAATGATCTCAAGAGGCGAGGTCGCACTTATCGTCGCAAGCAAGGGAGAAAAAATGGGACTTATGCCTCCTGAATACTTCGGGCCTGTCGTTCTAATGGTTATCGTCACAACTATTATAACTCCTGTGCTGTTGAAGATAGTATTCAAAGGAAAGAGCAAGCAAGCGGCGGAGATTCCAGAGCAGACAGTTTAATCTGAGATATGAGTATAATTTATTAGGGGCAGCCCTCTCTTGCATGGGCTTTAGCTGAAAATTCACAGCATTTTCAGCTAAAAATAGACTAACGCTATTTGCCCCATTAAAAACACAGTCCAATGGGCTGTATTTTTTTAGCTAAAACTGCAAAGCTGTTTCCATTTTGATGTATATTTCTTATCCTACGGACATAAAAATTCCTCCTATGGCATCTTTCTTTTATTTTACCATAGGAGGGTTTTTTTCTATTGTCCGTTTTTATCGGTTCTGTTCAAAAGGTCTGTCAGGATTTTATTTATACTTATTTACTTCTTTTTAGATAAAACTTTACGCATCTTTGAAACTGCTTTCTTATACAGCGGACGCCTTTCATATGCAAGCTGTCTTTTAACCTTGTCTAGTTCTTTCTGTGTAGCTGCAAGCTTGTTACTCATACCTTCAATTTTTTTCTCCATAGCTTCATTCTGAATCTGAAGCAATCTGCCGCACATCAGCACAAGCTCTTCGGTAGAATAATCCCCTACCACATCATAATCCTTAATGATCTCATCTCTAAAGAGAACGCCATCTTCTCGGTTCAAAAACTCTCTTGCAATGGCCTCATTACCCTCTTTATATTTTGCCAAAAAGTCCATACGCTTTTCATAAGTGAAAAATTTTTTTGCGGGAGTGCCGTTTTTTCTCTCATCCTCTTCCTGAGCAATTTTCAGATAATTAACCAACCAATGCTTTCTTCTTGTTACAAAGCCATCAATTCCATTTAAAATCCTCTTTAATTCAAGAGCCTTTCCATAAAGGCTTGTATTGACAACTTTATCAGGCGAAATATATTTTTCATCGAGTTCAAGCCCCAACACATTCAAAAAATCAGAGATCAGTGTGTTTCCGTTACCTTCATACTGCTGTTTTTCATATACTCGAACAATAATATTTTCCTTTCCAATAGCCTGTTCAATTTCCTTTAGCTGTCTATAATAATCAAGCTTAAAAACATCTATATCTTCAGAATCCAGATATTCCTGAAAGCTCATCTGGATTTTAACTTTAACCCTCTGAGAATAATAAGACTCAAGAACCAAGTCCTGACTTCTTAAATATACTATTACTTTTAAGTCTATTCCTCTTTCTGATAAAGCGTCGCTTAACACTTTCCAGAAGTTCTCACGCCTAACATATCCGTTCCATACGTTTTCGTCAGATAATACAACATTCGGAAAGGTACCGGTAAGCTCTTTAATTTTATCCAGTCCCTCATAAAAACGCTCATTCTCTTCTTTGCGTATTTTTGCCTCATTCTCAGGTTTGCATATCTGATGATGCACTAAAAAATGCGCATTACGGCGAATATGAACTCCCGTATAGCGATAGCCAAATTCAGGATAGCAAAAGCCCTGCTTCTCCAGTATTTCTCTGTTTGAGTACAAAAACTCCTGAATTGCAGAAGTACCGGTCTTTGGAGTTCCAATGTGCAGATACAAAGTTGCCATATTTTTATCTCCTTTACTTTTCAAAATCTTGCTTCTTGTCTCTTGACTATTACCTCTAATCTATTGTGTCAAACCGCTGAACCATCATTGGCCATTGACTCGCCGCTATTCACACTTATTCTCAATCGCAGCTTTTATAAACTTCACAAACAAGGGGTGTGCCTTGTTAGGTCTTGACTTAAACTCGGGGTGGAACTGTACACCCACAAACCACGGGTGAATGTCCTTAGGAAGCTCGACAATTTCAATAAGCTTGTTGTCAGGAGAACTTCCTGCTAAGATCAAGCCCTTATCCTTAAATATCTCTCTGTAATTGTTATTAAACTCCCAGCGGTGGCGATGTCTTTCATTGATCCTGTCCGTCCGATAAGCCAGACTGCTCTGAGTGCCTTCCTTTAATACGCAAGGATAAAGTCCGAGACGCATTGTGCCGCCCTTATCGGTAATATCCTTTTGCTCGTCCATAATATCAATAACAGGATTTGAAGTTTCACAGAACTCTGTTGAGTTAGCGTCTTTAAGCCCAGCGACATTTCTTGCAAACTCAATAACAGACATCTGCATACCAAGACAAATTCCGAACATAGGAATTTTGTTTTCTCTTGCATATCGAATCGACTCAACCATTCCCTCAATTCCCCTGTCGCCAAATCCGCCCGGAACAATAATTCCGTCACAGCCTTTCAGATTTTCGGCGACGTTTGAGCTTTCAATATCCTCTGACTGAATCCAGTTGATTTTTACCTTTGCACCGTTTTCAAAGCCTGCGTGGCGAAGAGCCTCTGCAACAGAAAGATAAGCGTCCTCAAGCTCAACATACTTTCCTACCAAGCCGATAGTAATATCCTTTTTAGCCGCCTTCTGAACGGCAACCATATGCTCCCACTCAGCTAGATCAGGCTTTTTGTTTTCTATTCCCAAGTGATAACAAACCGCGTCTGCAAGCCCCTCATTCTCAAGCCACAAAGGAACCTCATAAAGAGATGGCGCAGTGAGATTCTGTATAACATCTTCCGGTCTTACATTGCAAAAGAGCGAGATTTTCTTTTTCATATCGTCGGGTATCTCGAACTCGCTTCTGAGCACCAAAACAGACGGCTGTATTCCAAGCGACAAAAGCTCCTTAACAGAGTGCTGCGTAGGCTTACTCTTAAGCTCCTTTGAGCCTGATATGTATGGAACAAGCGTTACATGAATAAACATTGAGTTTTCCTTGCCAAGCTCAATGCTTGCCTGTCTTAGAGCTTCAAGAAACGGAGTAGACTCAATATCTCCGACAGTTCCGCCGATTTCGGTTATAACAATGTCAGGGTTAGAATCCTTTCCTGCACTATAAAGTCTTTCCTTTATCTCATTAGTTATGTGAGGAATAACCTGAACCGTTCCGCCGAGATAATCTCCCCGACGCTCTTTATTCAAGACATTCCAGTAAATCTTACCTGTTGTAACATTTGAGTTTACCGATAGGTTCTCGTCAATAAATCTTTCATAGTGACCTAAATCCAAATCGGTTTCTGTTCCGTCGTCAGTAACAAAAACCTCGCCGTGCTGATAAGGCGACATTGTTCCTGGGTCAACATTTATATACGGGTCAAACTTCTGAATAGTTACCTTATATCCCCTGTTTTTAAGAAGTCTTCCAAGCGATGCGGCAGTAATACCCTTTCCCAAACCAGAAACTACTCCACCTGTAACAAACACATATTTTGTAGGCATAATTTACTTACATACTCTCTTAAGAGTATGTATCCTCCTTTTTGAATATTTTATATTTTCACAACTTCCGAAATTAAGAACTTATATTATAAAATTCACCTATATAAAACAAAAATAAATACTTGTTTATATTCTAACAAATTTCTAGTTAAATTGCAAGAGCGAATATAACATAATTTAGCTTTCTTTAATATTTTTCAAAACAAAATCGCATATATTAACATAAGTCCCGCAAAATCAATGCAGGACTTAATTTTCTTTATTCTCTTATCTGACCGTCGCCGTTAATTAAATATTTTGTCGTGGTAAGCTCTTTAAGCCCCATAGGTCCTCTTGCATGGAGCTTTTGTGTCGAGATTCCTATTTCTGCACCCAATCCGAACTCCTCGCCGTCAGTAAATCGTGTTGAGCAGTTCACATAAACTGCTGCCGCATCTATGCGCCTTTGAAATTCCTCTGCCGAGAAAAGACTTTCGGTTACAATACACTCCGAATGTCCTGTTGAATAGGTGTCGATATGCTCAATCGCCTGCGAAAGGTCATCAACAACACGAATTGCAATGATATAGTCTAAAAATTCCTTTGCATAATCATCATCTGTCACAGGCAAAACGTCGTCTCCTAGTATCATTCTGGTAATATGACAGCCTCTTATCTCAACATTTTTGTCATCCAAACGTCTTTTTAGAACAGGCAGAAAGCTTTCTGCTATATCCCTGTGAACAAGACAGGTTTCAATCGCATTACAAACGCTCGGGCGTGAGCATTTTCCATTATAGACAATATCGGAAGCCATTCTTAAATCTGCCGAGCTGTCAACATACACATGGCAGTTTCCGACCCCGGTCTGAATAACAGGTATAGTTGCATTCTCGACAACAGCGTTTATAAGCCCTCCGCCGCCACGGGGAACTAAAACATCTATATACTCATTCAGCTTCATCATTTCCATAACCACTTCACGAGAGGTATCAGTCACTATCTGAATAATATCCTCGTCGAGTCCTGCTTTGGAAATAGCCTCACGCATAATTTCTGCCAATACCCTGTTTGAGTGAATAGCTTCCTTTCCGCCACGAAGAATAACAGCGTTACCGCTTTTGAGGCAAAGTGCAGCGGCATCGACTGTAACATTCGGGCGTGACTCATATATTATTCCAACCACACCCAAAGGCACGCTGATTTTCTGAATTTTCATTCCGTTAGGGCGAACAGAACCGCTTTGTATAACCCCGACAGGGTCCTCTAAATTGGTAAGATTAACGCAAGCCTTTGCAATATTGCGTATTCTAGCTTCACTTAAAGTCAGCCTGTCTATCATAGCATCTGACATTCCGTTTTCACGAGCTCTTTGAATATCAATTACGTTTTCTTCGATTATTCTATCAATTGACGACTCCAAAGCATATGAAATTTCAAGCAGTGCGTCGTTTTTCTGTCCGGTTGTTGCAACTGCAATGCTTTTCTTTGCCGCCTTTGCTTTTTTGCCAAGCCGTTCGATATAGCTTTCAAAATTTATAAAGTTCATATTCATATCTCCTCACTTACAATTTTCTAAAAACACTAATCACCCGATACAAACCTTGTTCCTATTTGCTTCCCGTCAAGCAAATCATATAGCTTTTCAGGTGTTTTCCCGTTCATTATAACTGTGTCTATGCCAGCCGTTGATGCAATCTCTGCCGCTTTGATTTTTGTTGCCATTCCGCCTGTTCCAAGCGTTGAGCCTGAACCCTTAGCGACAGCTTTTATATTGTTATCAATGTCCTTAACTATTGAAATCAGTCTTGCGTCATCATTTTTCTTAGGATCGTCGTCAAACAATCCGTCAATATCTGAAAGTATGATCAAAGCGTCTGCCTTTGAAACACAGGCAATCGTGGCTGCAAGTGAATCGTTCTCACCCATTTCAAGCTCTAACTCATCAATAGCAACCGTATCGTTTTCGTTTACTATCGGGATAACCCCCTGCTCTAAGAGCTTGTTTACCGCATTTTCAACATTTGCCTTTCTCTCATCGAGCAGAATATACTTTGTGAGCAGAAGCTGTGCAACCACGATATTATACTCGCCGAACAGCTTATCATACATATACATAAGCTCGCACTGTCCGACTGCGGCAAGTGCCTGCTTTGACGGTGTATCCGACGGCTTTTTTACAAGCCCCAGCTTGCCCATTCCAAGCCCCATTGCACCGCTGGATACCAAAATAATCTCCCTGCCTGAATTTGATAGATCCGCAATGATTTTAACCAGATTCTCAACCCGCCTGATATTCAGCTTGCCCGTTTTATGTGCAAGAGTCGATGTTCCAACCTTTATAACTATTCTTTTATTATCCTTAAAATTCTTCATTTATTCTGTTTCCCTTTATATTTTATTCGATTAAATTACTTCAACGACAATATTCTAATTCACCTGATTTATCGGATTTCCGTCAATATAAGCCTTTAAATTTTCTGCAACAATTTTCAAAAGCCGTTCTCTAGTCTGCTTCGGTGCCCACGCAATATGGGGTGTGATAGTTATATTCTTTGCTCCTCGTAACGGACAATCCTCCCGCATAGGCTCGTCTGCGATAACATCAACGCTTGCGTGTGCGATAATGCCATTGTTAAGTGCATCAGCAAGGTCCTGCTCATTTATAACTCCGCCCCTTGAGGTGTTTACAAGTAACGATGATTTTTTCATAAACCTTAGCGTTTTCTTATTGACAAGCTCGCTTGTATCATCTGTCAGCGGACAATGCAGCGTTACAATATCCGATTCTTTCAAAAGCTCTTCCAAGCTACAATACCTTACTTCATCACCGATATTGTTCTCTCTCTTAAAAGCGTCAACCTTAGAAGATGTTCTTGTATAGACCAAAACTGTCATACCGAATGCTAAGCTCAGCTTTGCTACTTGTTGTCCGATATCACCAAAGCCTATAATTCCTATCCTCATATCCTTAATTTCAAATATGGGAAGATAGAAATACGAAAAAAGCTTATAGTTGACCCAATCGCCGTTTTCAACCGTTTTTGAATACTCAGAAATACGATTGAAATAATCAAGTATAAATGCAAAAGTATGCTGTGCTACCGAATGGGTTGAATATGACGGAACATTGCATACCACTACACCGTGCTGTGTTGCCGAATCTATGTCAACATTGTTGTATCCCGTAGCAAAAAGACCAACATATTTTAAATTCGGGCAGGCTTCAAAAACCTCTTTTGTTATCATGCACTTGTTGCATATAACTCCGTCGCTGTCACCTATTCGCTCGGCAACCTCCTCAGGTTTTGTTGAGCCATAAACAGTAGTTTCTGCAAGTGATGTAATCCCGTCAAGAGAAACGTCATTCTGAGATACAGTTTCAAAATCAAGTATACATAATTTCATCAGTTATGCTCCCATTGATTAACGGCTTAATTCCCATCGCCGAGATTGTTCAAATCGCTGTCAAAAGCCCTGTCTAAAACATCGCTGTCCGATATTACTTCTCTTTTTTCACGCTCTTTTTGCCGTCTATCCAAAAGGTTCTTCTGCTCCTTTTCAGCGCGCATTTTCTCTCTTTTTTTCATATAAGCAATCGCTATATCGATTATACACCCTGCTACAAGCAGCAATTCAATTATCTCAAGGGTAAGTATAACCGCCTTGTGTTCAAATGCCAGATGAGTGATAAGAGTAGCGTCTACAGCTATTGTCGCAAGCAGATAGCAGATTCTACTTTTTCTTGAATACTGAATAAGCAATACTACCGTTGCAAATATGCAGAATACAATATGAATCCCGAGCGGCAAAGGTGTGTATACATTTTGTAGACCTTCCTGATTAGCTAATAATGTCATTATAATTCTCCTGTTCTTTTGTGATTTATACTTTTATTGTTTTAGTTATATTATTTATCATTATACTATGTTTGTCCTCGAAAGGCAATAGTAAAGCGTCCAGAATTTTATTTTTCCTGAACGCTCTTACTTTTATATCGTCTTTGCTTACTTTACCTTAACCTTCTTCTTACTCTTAAACCACTTGCCATACACTTTCTGCGTCTTGCCCTTTGCGTCCTTGTAAGTCGTATACGCCCTTACCCTTACAAAGTATTTCTTCTTGCTCTTGAGCTTCTTGATAACAAGCTTATTCTTCGTGGTCGTCTTCTTGATTGCATCCTTCTTGAAATTCTTCTTAGTGGACGCCTGTACCTCGTATCCTACTGCCTTTGCAACCTTCTTCCAAGATACTGTTATCTTCTTCTTACCTTTAGCCTTTGCTGTAAGGCTTACGATTTTAGCCTGCTTTATTGCCTTTTCAGCGGCAGCCTTAGCCTCTGAAGCCTTTTGAGCCGGTGACGTTGTCTTTTTAACATTACCGCCTGTTGGGTTTGTCGGGTTTGATGGCTTTGATGGGCTTGTTGGGTCAGAACTGTCTGATGGGTCTGTCGGGTCTGATTCGGACGGCTCGGCCTTCTTTTCCTCAAGCGCATTTTTAGCATCATTTATTGCCTTTACTGCGCTGTCAACCTCGTCTTGAGTTGCATCTAAGTTCTTCAAAACAGCCTTTGCGCTTTCCAATGCTTCTGTAAATGCGGAAGCTGATTCATCAGTATATTTCTCTGTCTCTATTGACTCTGCATCTGATATAGCGGTTTCTAGTGCGGTTGTGTCTGCCATATAAACATAATTGGCTTCTGTTTCCTCTGTTGCGTCTTTTAAATATCCTACGTCTCGCAATGCTTTTTCTGTTACGCTGTCTTTGTATATATGGAATTTTAAATTATCGCAATTACTAAATGCGGAATCACCGGCAGGCTTGTTATTAGGACCCCATATATATCCTTGAAAATCCGCAAACAAATATGCATCTTTAAGTAATGCACAATCACCAAACATTGATCTAAATCCGTGATTTAAGCTGTCTATAATACCTTCCTCAATTATTACCTTTTCAATTGATGAACAGCCGCTAAATGTTGAACAACTGTCGCTACTTCCATTAGGTGAACCACTGCTGCCAAGTATTACGTTTTTAGGTATTGTTACTTCTTTTAATGATTTACAATTACGAAATGCACTTCCTTCTATACGCATTCCTTCATTTAACGAATTTATTGAGGTGATATTGATATTTTGAAATGCACATTCGCCTATATATTTTACAGAAGCCGGTATATTAAGCTCACCTTCTAATGCACTTCCTTCAAAAGTGCCATCTCCTATCTTTATAAGAGTGTCCGGTAATTTTACATCCTTTAGCGCTGTGTACTCATCAAACGCGCCACAAGTAATACCATTTGATACACCAACAACTGCAACTATTCCTATTATTCCTGAATCAATTACTACATGTTCTGTTTTCTCTTTATACTTTTCATAATAATCATCATGAATTGATATTACGCCTTTTCCACTGAATGTAAGGGTTTTGCTTGCTTCATCCCACTTATATTTTGAACCTACTCCTGCCGGTCCTGAATTATTCGAAACAGGTTCAAGAACTGCTGCCTCATGATTTTCTACAGCAGGCATTTCCGCATCATCTTCAAGATACTCAATATCTTCATCTGTCAGCTTCAAATCATTTCTTAATGAATTTTCTGTTTCGCTGCCCTTAAATACATGCCATTTTATGCCGCTGCCATGCCAAGAGTATATCTTACCATCTGTATCGGAATTATACATAGTTGAAGCGTCGGTTATATTTTTTGAATAAACGTAAATATCCTCTAAAATATGATAATCATAAGAATTTCTGTCTAAGCATCCATTTAAACTAGTTAAACTAGGCGGAAACGTAACCTTTATTACAGAAAAATAATCAGTGGAATCACCACAGAAAGAAGACTTACCAGCCTTAGTAATACCATCTTCAACAATAATCTCGGTTATACCACTTCTTAATTTTTCCCAGCCCCAAACCTTACCAGATATAGCGCCATCCTCAGTTTGAGTCACTTCGCCTTCACCGCTTATAATTAAAGCGCTGTCTGAATTTATTATCCAACTAGCCTTTTCTCCGCAAGTTCCTGATGTTTTGTATGTAGCATCATCTGCGGCATTTACAACCGACAAACTCATTGCACCCGTAACTGCTGTTACTGTCATTGCTACAGATGCCAACAATGACAAAGTTCGTTTGAATTTCATAAAAACTCCTCCTAAAATTCATTTTTCCAAACATTTTTGCGAACCGTCGTCTACTTATTCGACTGTAATTATAATAACTTATTACCACAAATTTGTCAAGAATATTTTTTAAAATATATAGTATTCACAAAAGACAATAAATTGTTGGTTATGTTATAATAGATGATAAATTATAAAAACAGCATTCAGAATTTTTCCAAACGCTGTTCTAACTCTTTGTAATTATCCATAAATCTATTCCAACAGCCATAGGTGACCGTCCTGCATAAATTTCTCTTCATTAAATAATACTATCACGGAATCAATCTGCTCCATCTCATTAAGTGTATCAAAAACGCTGGAATTCAAATATCTCAGATCCAACATAACAATATTCTCATAATTAGAAGTCAGATATGGAACCATACAATTTGCAAAGGAATCTTTTATTAGCACAAGGCTTTTGCCATTGGCTTTTCCTGTATGTATTTTAATAACTCCGTAATTCCCCCCGAGGAAGTAATTATACTTATCCTCTGTATCCAGTGCCGATTCGTCATAAAGACTGCTCCGATTTTCCTTATCCCCTGAAATATCATATTCAAGCTCGCAGTTTTCGGCCGTAGAAATGTCATACCTTGTGATAACATCTTTCACCGAGGAATAATGGATTTTGTTAAATGTCGTTCCTCTGAAATCATCACTCACATCAGTTGTTGACAAAACTGTACACGCTTCCATACCCATTGATTCCATAAGCGTCTTATATCCATAAAAAGCACCAAGTGTCGTCCAGTGATGATCGGTTTTATAATAAATATATTCTTCGCTATGCTCTTTTAATGTGCCGCTCAGATCAATAAGCACATTTTTATCATCAAGCTTATTTTCAAGACGATTTTTCATATATTCGTTCATTTTTGAACTGCTTGCATATAACGGAAGCTTGTTCTTGAGAACGCTCACCTTGCTAGGGATAAGTGCGATCCTTATATTCTCACTTCCGATGCTACCGGCTGCCATATTTACAAACCGACTAAGATAATGCACATTTTCATTTATTTCTTTTTTATCAAAATCCCGATCCTCATACTTTTCTATCAGATACCCGTTATCGCCGTAATAAACGCCGTTTTGCTCTTTTTGCCCCAGAAATTTATTTGCCAGAGAGCTAACCGTTATGCACTGATCTCTGAACAGAACATGGTCGTTCAAAAAGTCATCAAGACCGCTTTGAAACTTTCCATCTAGAACAGTATTTTTCGTTATCTTCGGGAATGAGGCAAGCTTTCTTTTTTCAAAAGCCGAATATGTTTTCTTTCCTCCCTTTACCGTGAAAATACCGGTAGCGAAAAGAATAATCAGAAATATAATAATTGTAAGTACCTTTATTCTTTTTTCCATTTGACATCTCCTGATGTATCGTGCTTTTATGCCCAAGACAAAATCATATCGCTAAATCTAATTTTAGAATCTAAAATACAAAAACGGATTATAACTATCTGAAACAATAAATGCAATAGAAACTACCATAACAACAGCCACGAACAAAAGCTCAGCAATACTTCTCAAATTCGGTCTATTATTCAACAAAATCCGGCTTAACTTCTTTGGTAATGAGGTAGCGCCGATTATTCCAATCACGATCAAAACAGCATAGCTTATCAGCAGATACGCCGTATGCTTATCAACTATTCCTTGCTTTGCGTGAAAGAATAGTGCCTTGATGAAATCATTTTGATAAACTAAATCATCAAATGCAAATATCGCCCAGCCAATTAGAAACACGACAATCGTATATAATCTTCCGATAATATTCGGTATTTTTTCAAGAACCTTTTGCAGGAAAAACTTTTCCAGAATAAGAATCACAGCATAATATAATCCCCAGAGGACAAAGTTCCAGCAAGCCCCGTGCCAAAGGCCTGTCAGCGTCCAGACGATAAGCAAATTGATAATCTGTCTTTTAATGCCTTTTCTATTTCCGCCCAGAGGATAATATACATATTCTCTAAACCAAGTGCTGAGGCTGATATGCCATCTTCTCCAAAATTCCGTAATGGATTTGGATTCATATGGATAATCAAAATTTTCAAGAAAATGAAAGCCCAGCATTCTTCCCATACCAATAGCCATATCGGAATATCCTGAAAAGTCAAAATATATCTGTAATGAAAAAGCGAGTACCGCCAGCCACGCCATTGAGGTAGATAGCTTTTCAGGTGATGTTCCGGCGATTTCATCAAAAATCAACGCTACATTATTTGCGATAAGAACCTTTTTTCCCAGACCAATGGTAAATCTTATGATACCCTGATAAAAATCCTCCAGTGTGCATTTTCTGTTCCGAAGCTCATTTTCTACCGTCTGATAACGGACAATCGGTCCTGCAATCAGTTGCGGGAACATAGTAATATAAGTCGCAAAATTGATAATATTCTTGTTCCCCTTAACATTTCCCCGATAGACATCAATTACATAGGACATTGCCTGAAATGTATAAAAACTGATTCCGATTGGCAAAGCGATATTCAAAAGCTGTACATTCTTTCCGAACAACAGATTATATGTTCCGATAGTAAAGTCTGCATATTTAAAAACAAATAGCAGCCCTACATTGATAACAACTGCCGCTATTAACAATGCTCTTTTCTTAGCTGTCCTGTCAGGGCTTATCCTGTCTATAAGAAGTCCCAAAACAAAATTCAGCAAAATAGAAAACACCATTAACAGAATATATACCGGTTCTCCCCAGCTATAAAAAATCAGACTGACTATTAAAAGCCATAGATTTCTCAATCTTACAGGGGAAATATAGTATAACAGTAATGTAACCGGCAGAAATATCACCAAAAAGATCAAGCTGCTAAAAACCATAGTTCTTTATCCTTTGTCAAAATTAAATATAGATCAAACATTTTTCTTAAATGCCTGAACTGCCCTGCTATTTTTTGACGTATCTAAAATAAACAGATAAACGAATTTTCCTTTTGATCCTACTTTTGCATTATCTAAAAGCTGCTTTCCATAGTAAGAAAAATAGTTTGCATTACTTAATTTTTCTTTCTTAACATATTTCTTTAAAGCCTTTTTGATTGCTTTAACCTTCTTTATGTTTTTAGCCTTGAATATTGCACAAACATATTCCTGACTGCTGTAAGCTTTTCTTGCCGCCTTATAGGACTTAAATTTCTTAGCCGAAACGCCCAGAACGGTTGAATACCGGCCGAAGATGTTTTTTCTTGAGGTCTTGATCTCATTGCTTGAGCTTAAAGGATATGAGCTTCCGTATGATTTCTGCACTGCTGAATAAGCTGATGCATTAGACGCATAAGCCTCAAAGCTTGTGAAAAGAAACAACTGAAATACAAACACAATCACAACTGAGATAGATATAATTCTTTTAAACATTTTTTCACTCTACTTTCCCTTTGTTAATTTATCTGAATATTTCTTTATATCATTCAAAACATTTATTGTTCCTTGAGCGCTCCAATGCCCGCCGTCACCGCCGTTTGCGTAGCTCATCAGATAGCCATTACTGTCCGTAATCAATTTGCGATAGTCTGAATAATAATAAACATTTTTAGTCTGTTTAGCCAGATTCTTATATGCCTTGTTATAATGATTTATATAACTATTGCTTGCAAATCCCGCTACATGATCGACACCAACCGGCGGCAACGCAAGCAGGACAACCTCAACATTCGGATTAACCTTTTTGAGCAGCTGAATCATTTTTTTATAGTTGTTTATGGTACTTGTTGTGTTCCAGTTTATCGCCTCATTCATTCCAATAAGAAAAAATACCCTATCAGGATGATAACAAGCGACACGCTCAATTCCCGTAATTGTCATACCGTTATAGCTGAAATAGTTCGAATTAAGCATACCATAGGTGCTTACGCCAACCTTATAAACCAAATGATAATTGTTTGGCAGATAAGATTTGGCATAAATATCAATTCCCTCAACAAAACATTCACCACTTATCACAACCTTCGGATTTTCCGGTCTTACATATATCTTTCCGGTTTTACCCGACTTGCTTTCAAAGCTTTTGCCATAAGCCTTTGCAACAGCAACAACTCTATATTTATATGTACTTCTCTTAGCTGCCGTTTTGTCTATATAATATTTCTTCTTTGTCTTCTTTACTTTTTTAAAAACTGTTTTATCTCCGTCCGAGCGATAAACAAGATAGAATTTAGCGTTCTTTACTTTTTTCCAGGTTATTTTTACATTCTTTTCATATCTTTGCTTTACATTGACCTTTGGCGTTTCCTTCTTTATCTTCCTTAGCTTTTTGAGGACCGCCTTACTTGTCTTGTCACTCTCTACTGTTTTGTCTGATATCTTAATATCACCGACTGACGCTTGTGCTGTACTCTCTGTCGTGATATCCTTCGCCTGTATATTTAATTCAGACACAAACAAGCCATAAGCAAACAAAACAGATATAGCGAGGACAATATTTATCCTAAAAAACCTCTTCCACATAACACTCTTCACAACAAACACCTGTTTTCGACATTTAATTCATATATATCAGTAATCCTGACCATTTTCTATAAATTACTACCCTATATAGTATAAGATAATATATATTTAATGTCAATAACACTACATATATTTGTAATCAAAATGTAATGGAAATAATACTCCACAAAAAAAGTTGCACATTATTGTGCAACCTCTCACTGTTTACATTATTTTTAATTTCCTTTCTCCAAACCACTCACTACTATTCCCACTCGTTCCCTTGAAATCAATTCTAAACAAGTTTGCTTATGAATTTTAGCAGAGCGTATCTACATTATCTGAATTATCGGTAAAGCATACGCTATCCGATTTTTTGTTGCCATATTGTTGCCATAAATTGTTTTTTGGTATAACTACATTTTTCGTAATTCCTCCAAATTTTTCTGCTTTCATCATTCACTTATGCTTTCTTTTGCGGCTCATACCAGAAGAAATGCCACTATGAAATTGTCGTTGAATATCAGGGTTTTTCATTGCTTCCGTCATCACAGAAGACACCATTGCGCCACTTAATGCGTTGTCCAATTCTTTCTGTTTAATTTCCATCTGATATCTATGTTCAATTTCCATTTTCTCTTTTTCCATCTCAAATTTTTCACGCTCTTTTTCCAAATCAAGCTGAAATTGTTTTTCTAGCTTTAAAATATCAGATTTGGTCTGTCTTCGTGCAACACAGTAACTCGCAATACCGGAGATAAGCGCACAAACAACGGAAACTATATAGGGCATATAATCTTGGAGAATTAGTGTGGTAATATTATCCTGATTCATTCATTTCCTCCTATTAGATTGCCGTACCATTCTGATACAACAACCGAGTCAGTTTTCGTAAAAGAACATCTTGATTCTTTTTCTTTAGTTCGCACTCCCAAATGCGAATCACCGACCAACCTCTTTTTTCAAACAGGTCTGTTATTTCTTTATCGTGTTTTTTATTTCGCTCAAGTTTTGTCGCCCAATATTCAGCATTATCAGAAGGTCGTGTATTCCTGCAATCGTGACCGTGCCAAAAGCAACCATCCACAAAGATAGCTATTCTTTCTTTGAGAAAAACAAAATCGGGGTGTCCTTTGACATTGTAATGTCTTCTCCAACCTTTAATCCCATATTCGTCAAAGACTTGAATTAACTTTAACTCCGTTGACTTGTTGTCCTTTGAGCGAACACTACTCATTATTTCGGAGCGTTTTTTATGGTCAAATATATCCGCCATGATTTTTGATTTCCTTGTTCATAATAATGCAATTTATAACGACATCTAGCATTCTTTGTAATAAAATAAAACCAAAATAGAAATGATGCCCATTTTATTTGTGTATGGACGGAATCGGATAGTTCATTGCAAACCTTCAGCTACCGCAAAGTATTGAATAAAAAGTTTTGAGCCCCGTCTATCGACATGTTCCGTCTGCCTCACACTATCTTGGAAGAATATTGCCTACAAAACGCTGAGAATAGTGCTGAAAAAATTTTAAAACCAAATCATTAAATGCATAACGCGCTATTTCACAAAAACCACATAAATTTCGTATCTGCTTTCTCGCTCTTTTCTTTGGACGGCTTCAACCGAAATACTTTCGTGTAAACTCTAGAATTTCTATTTCTGCATATATTTCAAGCTAAACAGATATAATCTCGCCTTCGGATGATACTTATTGTATGTAGACTTTTTGTGTTCGTTATTATTATAATATACAATTAGGAGGATTACAAGTATGGATATAGTTAAAGTTTTCGGCAGCAATCTAAAAAAATATCGTGTCAAATTGGGTCTATCTCAAGAAGCGTTTGCCGAAAAGTGCGGATTACATCGTACTTACATTAGCGCAGTTGAGTGTTATCGTCGCAGTATTTCGCTTGAGAATATCCAGCGTATCGCTGATGCTCTTGAAATAGAAGCATATAAGTTGTTTGTGGAGGAATAGATATTGAACACAGAAATCGTGCCACAGGCTGGCAACATGCTAAATTGTCAGGCCATAAGAATGAAGATTTAGTAAAAATGCGTTTGGATGCTGACGAGAATTTTTCGACTTCATTATTAAGAAGATTAAATAGACTTGACGCTCATATTGCGCGCACAACGATTGGCGGATTACACGAAACAAATGTGCCAAGCGTCAATGGCCGAAAAACAAAATCTAAAACAGATTTGAAAGTCTATCTTGACACAAGCGAAGTAATCAATATTTCTATTAAAAAGAGTCTTGGAGGACAAGTGTATTTTGTAAGAGCGGGACTTTTTATTGATACTTTTGAAAAACAGTTCAGAACTAAAATTCCCCTTGACGTGCGCAGAGCAATCAATCTATTTTGGTCAGCTGCCGATGACGCCACGGAAATCATTAAAGTATATGGCGATAAAACTATCGTTAAAAATTATGACTTGCAATTGCGGCACAAAAGCCTAAATGCCACTACGTTAAAAGCATATAACGAGCATCTTTATAACGCATTATTGCAATGGTTTACTGATAATGCTTACGAACTTGCAAAACTATCGTTTTCTATGGGCGCTGTGCGAGATAGCATAGAATGGTCCGACTTTGTATGGTACATAAATCTTCTTGGCGAAAATAATATGGATGATATATTCTTCATAGAAGACATTTGTAACGCCGTTCAGGAAGTTGCAAAACATGAAACTTATTATGGATCCTCGTATGGCGGAACTACAATTCAATTGCCGTTTGGTTTTGTCCAATGGCATCAGGGACAATTGCAATTTCATCACGACTATGGCAAATTAAAAACCCTAATTAAATAACCGTTTGGTATACTATTTTGATCAAGACGCCGCATTAATTAACGGCGTCTTGATGTTTTAACGCTTCAAGCATTTGTTTAGCAATAGCAACCGAAAGAAGAGGCGGGACAGCGTTACCGATTTCTAATCGTTTCATACCGTCAGATCCATAGAATTTATAATCGTCTGGAAAACTCTGTAATCTTGCTCCTTCTCGAATCGACATAGATCTCGAATCCCTTGGGTGAATACATCTTGAAGAGGAAGGGCATGCGAAATTCCTTGTTATTGTTGTAGACGGTTTGTTCCACCATAATTTTGCGTAAGTATTGCCATAACCACTTTTCGGACGAATATCTTCAGGTAAGTCGTCTTTAGATTGACCGTCCTTTAACGTTTGCATAATTTTAATAAGGTGCTCACCGTTCTTTGGCGCAATATGTTCCTCCACAACAGAAATACCACGATCTCTAACAAATCCGAGAAATTCGTTTGTAATGCCAGTATCATAATTCTTTTTTCTTTCTCCGCTTTTCAAAACCGGAAGATCTCCGATAGCGTCTTTAAGCGTTACATATGGTTTCAATCCAACGCCATGAGTTGGAGTCGGGTAAACGAAGTCATTTTTTCCCTTGAATCCTACCAGAATAACTCTTTCTCTGTGTTGCGGAACGCCGAAATCAACAGCGTCCAAAACCTCATGTTTCAAAACATAGCCAAGTTCTTCAAATTCAGCCTGAATTTGTTTAAAAAGCTTCCCTTTATTCATACTCAGTATTCCCACAACATTTTCAAAGACAAACGCTTTTGGTTGCAGGATTTTTAGAACTCTTTTATATTGCATAAATAAATTGGCTCTTTCGTCATTTTTCCTTTTTCCAAGCGTCGAATATGACTGGCAAGGAGGTCCTCCTACCACAATGTCAACTTTCTGTCCCTTTAGAGCCTTCTCCAAAATATCTTCGGTCAAATTGTTTATATTACAATTTAGCATTTCAACATTTGGATGATTCAGCTTATAAGCAATAGAAATATCTTTTTCAATTTCATTGGCAGCTACAATATTAAATTGAGGAAGTTTTGAAAATCCATAGCTTAATCCGCCAACGCCGGCAAATAAATCTACAATATTGTATTGTTTCATATCCATTCTCTCCTAGCTTAATGCCTTGACAATATTTTGGGCTATTCTATAAACCACGGGAACGCATACGGAATTTCCAATTTGTTTATAAACCTGCTTTTCATTTTCTTTCGGCAAAATAAAATTTTCTGGAAAGCCTTGTAATCTTGCGCACTCACGAGGCGTCATAAGCCTAACGGAATAATCGTCATAGAAAAAAGGGATTCTTTCAAAACGACTTCCCATAGCGGCTAAAAGCGTTGGACAAATGCCCCCCATTCCTCTTGAAAGTCCCCAATCAGTAAAGCGGTAAACTCTTTTTCTGTCATCCATATATTCCATCATCCGTTCCCACATACGATGTCCATCCATATAATACTTATCTTCCTGCTTATCTTTATCAAACAAATCGAATGCCGTTTGAGTTAATGGAATCGCTTCGGGGAACTTAAATTTGTTTAGATACTTCTTATACTTGAAAGCAACTATGTATATTCTATTTCTTTGCTGTGGAATATTCCCATATTCTTTTGCATTCATTATTTTGTAAACCGCATAGTATCCTAGCTTTTCAAGTTTTTTAAGTATAATGTCAAATGTTTTTCCTTCGTCATGTTTTACAAGGTTGGCCACATTTTCGAGAAACACTACTTGTGGTTTAACAGCATTAATGACTCTTGCAGTCTCAAAGAATAAGTTTCCCCTTGGGTCATTAAATCCTTCTAATAATCCAACGGACGAAAACGCTTGACAAGGAAATCCAGCTGCCAAAATATCAAATTTTGGGATATCATTTGTATCTATTGTTTTAATATCGCCTTCAACTAAATAGTCGTCGCCAAAATTTAATCGATATGTTTTACAAGCATACTTATCGATTTCATTTGCCCATATTAATTTGCAATTATTTTGTTTAAAAGCCAAGCAAATTCCACCTATTCCGGCGAACATGCTGCCCACAGTAATTTGTGCTTGCATCCTTTATTCCTCATTTAAACTACTCATAAATTCCAAATATAAGGTTACTGCCCGCTTAAGTTGTGATTTTATAAACATAGAACTCGTCCTGAATTTCTCATTATTCAGAAGGTCTTCTATGGTGTTGCTATCAATAACATCTATATCTAACATTCTATAAATTCTACCGCAACGAGAAAGTATGTCTTTAGCCGAGCGAAGGCTCATATTTTTTTCATCTATAAGCCACTCTAACAATTTTGTAGAATCCATAATCCGCCTCCTTAATCGTTATATGATAATTATAATATATAAATACGTCAACGTCAAGTATAGTGTAGAAAGGATGGCGACAAGGATTCTGCGTTGTAAATAGATGTGACCCATTTTTAATAAAAAATAAAGTGAAAAATATGATATAATGTTTTGCCTTCCT